>JBKJWG010000228.1:0-3122 GCA_046716985.1 Anaerolineales bacterium
CGGGCCGCCGATGACAAAGCGGCCGGTCGGGTTCACATAGATCTTGATGTCTTTATCCACAAATTCTTCGGGCAGCGTGGGCATGATGACTTCTTCCATTAGCCCTTCGGTGATCTCCGCATGTGAAACATCGTTGGAGTGTTGTGTGCTGATGAGCACGTTGTCGATGCGTTTGGGTTTACCCTTCGAATACTCGATCGTCACTTGGCTCTTGCCGTCCGGGCGCAGCCACGGCAGCGCGCCGCTGCGGCGCGTCTCGGCCAGGCGGCGGGTGAGCTTGTGCGCTAAATAAATTGGCATCGGCATCAACGTAGAGGTTTCGTTGCAGGCAAAGCCGAACATCATGCCCTGGTCGCCAGCGCCGACCGATTCGATTTCCTTCTCGATCATTTCGCCGGATTTCGCTTCGAGCGCCTTATCGACGCCCATGGCGATATCGCCGGATTGCTGGCTGATAGCCACCAACACGCCGCAAGAATTGCCATCGAAGCCATAATCGCTGTCGGTGTAGCCGATGTCGTTGATCACTGAGCGGATCAGTTTGTCGTAATTGATTTGCGCCTTGGTGGTGATCTCGCCTAGCACCATGACGAAGCCAGTCTTTACGGCCGTCTCGCAGGCGACGCGAGAATAAGGATCTTGCTCCAGGCAGGCGTCCAGCACCGCATCGCTGACTTGGTCGCAGATCTTGTCCGGATGCCCCTCTGTCACCGACTCTGAGGTGAACAGAAGCTTGGACGAATTCATAAATGTACTGCTCATCGAAAATGTTCCTCCATCAAAAACAAAATTGCCCTTCCGCGCAGAGAAAGGGCAAATGCTTAGCTGACAAGCACCCTCTCATCTTCCAGAAACTTCTGCCGGATTTGGCACCTGCCGCTTACGCGGGGGTTGCCGAGGTTTCAACGGGCCGGTCCCTCCACCTCTCTGGATAAGTGCGCACTGAACCTGTTTAGCAGAGCCAAACAGGTGAGTGCGCTGGGCTTATTTAATTGTGGGCGAAAATATACCACCTCGAACAGGTGGTGTCAATTTCGCTATTCTTCGAGGGTGCTCAGGTCGCCTTCGGGCAGGCCCTGGGCGCGGGCTTTGAGCACGCGCCGCATGATCTTGCCTGAGCGCGTCTTTGGCAGTTTATTGACGAAGCGCACTTCTTCGGGGAGGGCAATAGCGCCCATGTGCTAGGCGACGTGCTGGCGCAGTTCTTCGGCAAATTCGAGGCTGGCCGTTTGCCCCGGCTTGAGCAAAACGAAACAATAGATAGCCTGACCCTTGAGCTCATGCGGCAAACCGATGGCGGCGGATTCGGCTACAGCGGGATGCGTGATGAGCGCTGATTCCACTTCGGCCGTGCCCAGTCGGTGTCCCGACACCTTGATCACATCGTCCACACGGCCAATGATCCAGAAGTAACCGTCTTCGTCGCGGCGAGCAGAATCGCCGGTCATATATTTGCCCGGAAATTTGCTCCAGTATTGCTGCACGTATCGGTCGGGATCGCCATAGATCGTGCGCAGCATGGCGGGCCAGGGTCTCTTGAGCACGAGATAGCCTTCCTCATTGTCTTTGACCGGCTTGCCCTGCTCATCCACGATCTCGGCCTCTTGGCCAAAGAACGGCCGTGTGCCTGAGCCAGGTTTGAGCGGCACGACCGGCGTAGGAGTGATCATGAACATCCCAGTTTCAGTTTGCCACCAGGTGTCCATGATCGGGCAGCGCTCTTTGCCGATGACGGTGTAATACCAGCGCCAAGCTTCAGGGTTAATTGGCTCGCCAACAGAGCCAAGCAGGCGCAAGCTGGAAAGATCGTATTGATTGGGCCAATCCTCGCCGAAGCGCATCAGCCCGCGGATGGCGGTGGGCGCAGTGTAAAGAATAGTGATGCCGTAGCGCTCGATGAGCTGCCACCAGCGCCCCGGGTTCGGAAATGTCGGTCCACCTTCGTAGAGAAAGCTAGTGGCACCATTTAGCAGAGGTCCATAAACAATATAAGAGTGCCCAGTGATCCAACCGGGGTCGGCGGCGCACCACCAGCGGTCATCGTCCTTAATATCGAACACATACTTTAAGGTCGTGTACGTGCCCACCATATAGCCGCCGTGGGTATGTACTATGGCTTTGGGCTTGCCCGTAGAGCCTGATGTATACAAAATAAATAGTGGATCTTCGGCGTCCATTACTTCGGTTGGGAAACGGTCCTTGGCAACCGGGCTATCGAGCAATTCGTGATACCAGTGATCGCGCTCGGGCTGCATGGTCACAGCTTGCCCAGTGCGCCGCACCACCAACATATTCTCCACCGTGGGGCATTTTGCAACCGCTTCGTCAGCGATGCGCTTGAGTTCGATGAGCTTGCCATTCTGGTAGCTGCCATCGCAAGTGATGACCAGCTTCGAGGCACTGTCTTCGATGCGACCTTGCAGCGCGTCCACCGAAAAGCCGCCGAATACTACCGAATGAATGGCGCCGATCTTGGCGCAAGCCAACATGGCGAAAATGATCTCGGGCACACGGCCCATGTAGATGGTGACACGGTCGCCTTTCTCTACGCCCAGGGATTTAATAATGCTGGCCATTAGCGAAACTTCGCGATTGAGCTTGTAATAAGAAAAGCTTCGCTCTTCTTTGCCGTCTTCGCTCTCCCACACCAGGGCAAGCTTGTTCTTACGATAAGTCTTGAGATGGCGATCGATGCAGTTGTGAACGATATTGACTTGCGCGCCGGTGAACCATTTGAAGAAAGGTTTTTTGGAATCATCCAACACTTTCTTCCACGGCTTGGCCCATTCCAGCTCAGAGGCCTCGTCCGCCCAAAAGCCCTCTAGATCTCTGACAGCTCGTTTTGCCGTTGCTTCCCAATCTTTCAAATTGGCTTGGGCAATTACTTCCTTCGACGGATAGAAAACATCGCCATGCAGCTTAGCCCGCTTGGGTGAGGCTTTCTTTTGCTTGTTCGTTTTTTTCCTTTTGGGAGCCATCTCAACTACCTAATATTCGATTGGGCTTATCTTCTCGAGTTTTTCCAAGCTATGCGTAGCGATGATCTGGCGCACCGTGCCGGTAGCGCCGCGCACAACGAGGCTGTGCGTGCGTGCCCCGTTCGGGAAATATTTGATGCCATC
>JBKJWG010000229.1:0-5522 GCA_046716985.1 Anaerolineales bacterium
CTCATGGAACTTGACGAATGAAGGCAAAGGGGTAGAGCTCGATTCGGAGTGGTACGGCGAGCAATTGCTGCGCGCGGCTGACGAAGTTCTGTATTCCCTGGGTGTTCCCAAAGACCTTCTGAGCGCCTGGCTGAAGAACCAGGGAGCGTATTGGTCTCCGCAAGATTATGTGCATAAGACCCCCATGCAACTTCCGTTATTAGAGGAAATAAGCAACCGACGCAGGCAAACGAAAGCTGCCCTTCGTCCCGCCATGACGAGCAATGTGCTATAATTACAGAGCTTTAGGATAAGATTTCGGCCTGTGTTTCGACCTGTATTTTCTGTAGATGTGATGCAAGACAGATGAGTACCCCGGCCGGTTGAACCTGTTGGGGTATTTTATTATTGGCTTTGACACGGGTAAACCGTGACGCAGATCCCCCTGAATGCAAAAATTAAAATTGGGCCATATTTCAATATCCGCCCTTATAAGGAGTAACACTGTTTAATGAGTAACAAGATTAAGAACAAACACACACACGCAAAGAAATTGCGCATCGTCCCCCTGGGTGGGCTGGGAGAGGTGGGCAAGAACATGACCGTCTTCGAATATGGGGACGAGATCCTGGTCGTCGATACCGGCATCATGTTCCCCGAGAACGACATGCTCGGTATCGATTACATCATCCCCGATTTCCAATATCTGCTCGATAAACGCGAGAAGGTCAAGGGCATCGTCATCACCCACGGCCACGAGGACCACACCGGCGCCATCCATCACGTGATGGAAGAGATCCACGCGCCCATCTACGCCACCCCGTTGACGCGCGGCCTGCTGGAAGTCAAGCTGGCGCGCGGCGGCCAAGCCGGCAAGAACAAATTGCACACCGTCAAAGCCGGCGACACGGTGCAGATCGGCCCTTTCAAGGTCGAATTCTGCCACGTGTGCCATTCCATCCCGGACTGCGTCGCTTTGGGCATCACCACGCCCGCCGGGTTGGTGGTGCACACCGGTGACTATAAGTTCGACCACACCCCGGTAGATAATTGGCCGACCGATTACGCCAAGCTGGCAGAATTTGCCGGCCGCGGCGTGTTGGCTTTGCTGGCCGACTCGACCAACGCGGATAAGCCCGGCTGGACACCATCTGAAAAGATGATCGACCCAGCCTTCGACGAGGTTTTCAAGGAAGCCAAGGGTCGCATTTTGGTGGCGACCTTTGCTTCGCTCATTTCACGCATCCAGCAAGTGGGCGAAGCCGCCCAGCGCCATGGCCGCAAGATGGCTTTTGTGGGCACCAGCATGCGCGAGAACGCCAAGATGGCCAAGCAGTTGGGCTATTTGAACCTGCCCAATGAATTGCTCGTGCCGATCGAAGAAGCTTTGAAGATGAAGCCTGAGAAAGTAGTGCTGATGTGCACTGGTTCGCAGGGCGAGCCTTCTTCAATTGTTGGCCGTTTGGCCAATGGCACTAATCGCCAATTCGATCTGCTGCCCACAGATACTGTGGTGCTGTCTTCTCACCCGATCCCGGGCAACGAAGAGACCGTCTTCCGCACGATCAACAAACTGTTCCAACGCGGCGCGCATGTGATCTACGACCCCATCGCGGCTGTGCACGTCTCCGGGCACGCCAGCCAGGAAGAGATCAAGTTCATGCTGAACTTGATCAAGCCGCAGTACCTGATCCCGGTGCATGGCGAGCTGCGCCACCTGCACCAGCATTCCAAGCTGGCGCAGGAGAGCGGTATCCCCGCCGAGCGCATCGCCGTGGTCGAGAATGGCCAGGCCATCGAATTCATCAATGGCAAACTGCACCTGGCCGAGCGCGTGCCTGGCGGCTACGTCTTCGTAGACGGCTCCGGCGTGGGCGATATTGGCCCCTCGGTGATGCGCGAACGCGACATCTTGGCGCGCGAAGGTTTTATCTTCGTCAATCTGCGCCTGGATCCCAAAAGCCGCAAGCTGGTGCGCGAACCCGAGATCATCACGCGCGGTTTCGTCTACTTGCGTGATTCAGATCAATTGCTGGCGGAAACCCGCCGCCACATCGAAAAAGTGGTAGCTCGATCCAATGGCAAACTGCAGGAGAATTTGGAAGTTGAGCTGCGTGATTTCTTTTATGACGCAACCAAACGTCGCCCTATGATCTTTGTGGTTGTCAACAAAGACTAGTCGTTTAGCTTTCGCGTAAAAAAGAGCCCGCAATTGCGGGCTCTTTTATGTCTCAAGGGGTGGCTGTGGGTGCCGGCGTGCCCTGTGGTGTGGGCGAAGGCCCGGGCGTGGGTGTGACCAGCAACACGCGCACGGTCAGCAGCTGGCCGACGAAGATCTGATTGGGATTCTCGAGATTGTTCGTGGTCAGGATGTCATCGACTGTGCTGAAGAACTCGTTGGCAATGCTGGCTAGTGTGTCGCCAGGCAGCACCAGGTAGAGGATCTCGTCGCCGCGGCGCAAGTTGGCCGGCAACGGGGTGGGGGCGGGGATCTCCATATCAGGATTGGGAATGATCAGTTGATCCCCCACTTGCAGCACGCTATCGTTGTTGAGCCCGTTCAGCACCATGATGATAATGAACTCCACGTCGAACCTGTCGGCGATACTGGAGATCGTGTCACCCAACTCAACGGTGTAAAGGAAGGGCGCCGCTGCGGTTGGCGTGGCCGGGAATAGCGTTGCAGTCGGTGTGCTGGTGATGGTGGGGGTGAGGCTGGCAGTAGGCGTGATCGAAGGGGTGGGTGTGTCGCTTGGGAAGAGATTGCCAATGCCGCCGGCGGAGACCCAGGTGGTGGTGGTGTAGAGCCCGGCTGCCAACAGCAGCAGCGAAAGGCCGCCGAGTGCATACAGGCCGATGCGGCTCTTGCCGCTGTGCCCGCGCGCGCTTTTTAGCAAACGATAGGGAGGTTTATAGGTCATGTGCTCTTTTCCAAATTCAAGCGCAAAATTCTACCCGATTGCAATTCCCCATCGTCAAGCTGGGATTAAGTGCAGGCTTAGAAAAAGCCACATATTCGCGCACGATTATGCCTTCTGCGCATCCGTCATTGCGAGGAGGGCGAGGCGAAGCCATCCGCCCGACGTGGCAATCTTCCTGACCGTTCGCCCAACCGCCTTTGCTATTCTCACCCCTTTCACGTCCGCTATCTTAGAAACAAAAAGCCGCCCTAAGGCGGCTTTTGTATTTGGTAAGAGCATTATTCTGTAACGATGATCTCGCCCACCATGCCCGCCTCTTCGTGGCCGGGGATGTTGCAGATGAATTTGATGGTAGCGGCATGGTCGACCGTAAAGGTCACTGTTTTGACGTCGCCGGGCGAGAGCAACAGGTCGATGTTGAGCTCCTCGATCACGAAATTATGATCCAGGACGCCGTCATTGCGGATGGTTAGCTCCACTTCTTGATTGACCTTGGCGTGGATCTCGGTGGTGCTCCACATGATGTCTTCCCCTGCCAGGGTGAATTTGAGCGGCTTGGGCGTGGTACTGCAAGCTGCCAGGCCTGCCAGCAAGCCGAGCAGCAGAATAGTGAGGATGGTGCGGGTCGTGGTGCCTGTTTTCATTAGGTTCTCCTAAAATAGAATTTTATTGATTATACATGTATGCAGGCCTTTTCGGCGCCGAAATACGTTCGGCTTCGGGGAGTTTAGTTTAAGGCATAACGTGCCTCGGCGTCAAAACCTGCCCCAACATCCGGACACCCAAAAAGATTGAGGCACGGCTTCAGGAAGATAAGGCTCTATTCTTGCACAACTACCGCAGTGACCATACCGAACATCCCCATCGGAGACTCGGCATGGGTGAGGATGTGGCAGTGGAAGGCCCAGGCCCCAGGTGTATGGCATGTCACTAGCACGTCATACCGCTCGCCAGGGGCAATATTGAGGGTATCGCAAGTGTAGGGTTGGGGCAGATTCCAGCCGTCCTTGGCAAACACAAGCTGTTCCAGCCCGTGCAAGTGCATCGGGTGGATTAGCAAGCCTTCATTCAAGTAACGGATGCGAATCCTATCGCCCAACTTGGCCAGGATCGGCTGAGTGGAGGGGAACGATTTCCCGTTAAGTGTAAGGCCGATGCCGGTGTCGTTCGTGGTGAGAATGTACTCGGCATCGTATTCCGGGTCTTGGGATTTATCCAGCGGCTCGATAATAAATGCGCCAAGCAGCCCCTTGGTCACCTGCTCTGCGGCATTGTGGTGGGAATGGTACATGTGAGAACCGGGATTTTTCGCAGTGAACTCGTAGGTGAAACTCTCTCCTGTCTTAATTGGGGGCTGGGTGATGAACGGTACGCCGTCCATGCTGTTGGGCACTCGCACGCCATGAAAATGTACCGCCGTGCTCTCGTTCATCTCATTGGTTACGACGAGGCGCACCTTGTCGCCCTCAATCACGCGGATTTCTGGCCCGGGGACAATTCCGTTGTAAGCCATCGCGTTCACTACCTCGCCCGGCTTGGTCTCCCACTGTATATTCTGGCAAGTCACTTCAAAGATTTTATAACCATTTTCCATCCGATACTCCAAACGCGTCCCCCAGAAAGCGGGATCCTTACCGATATTGTCCAGGAAAGTTTGCACACCGGCCCCGTGCGCCGCGTCCATCTCTTCCGCTCCCGTGGTTCCGCCCACCTGGGCATGTTCCCCCAGAGTGGGTGTAGCGGTTGCCAGGACTGGCGCACAGGCCGCCAACCCTAGCGCGGGTACGCCTAACCCCGCCAGTTTCAAGAAGTCACGGCGCGTCATGAGGGAATTATTTTGATGCATTTTTAGCTCCTGATAAGATTAGATTAGCCAGCGAAAAAATTTGACGATGTCGCTGACTTAGTCACAGTCTCCCCGAAGAATCGAAAGCGATATAGGGTTATTTGTCCCGAAGCTGGCGAGACATTAGTCCTAGTTAAACAAGCGCTTGCTCAGAATTGGCCGTCAAAAGGCTCGGCATAACCAGTCATTTCCACGTAGCCAACTCCACCCACTGGCTGCCCACTGTGACTGCCGCTGATCTGCACAGCGCCTTCCCAGTAAGTGAATGTCAAGTTCAGTTCCTGGTCCTGCAGGTAGGGATCGAGGTCTAGTTCCAGGTCAATAGAAGGAATGCTGATATGCCAACCCATCGGGTAATCCGCCCCGGAGTGCGGGCTGCGCCAGCTGCCTTGCGGCGTGATCTCAAAATTGGCGCGGCTGAGCGGCTGCGTACTGCCATCAGGCGCGATCAGCGTGCCGCTGGAGAACGGATCGATGCTGCCATCCGCCTGGCGGATCTGATATAGCATCAGCTCGTAGCCATCATCGAGCTGGATCGAGAACCAATCCCAGCCAACCTGCCTGGCCGATAAAACTGCCGTGCTGTATTCGTGGTCTTTCCAACTTAGCCCACTGACGGCAAAAGTTTCGGCGCCAATAGTGATTTGCCCCTCGGTCTCCAGCCGCGTCTCACTGTAGTAGTAGGAGGCGTTGCCGGGCTCGGGACCCTTTTGGCTGTATCCATCAATCCCCTGCAGGATTGGGCCTTTAGCATCGCGTAACTCCAAATCCAAACC
>JBKJWG010000230.1:0-5763 GCA_046716985.1 Anaerolineales bacterium
TTCAAACACGGCGTCGCCAGCGGCGACCCGCTGGCTGATCGCATCGTGATCTGGACTCGTATCACAGCCACAGAAGCAAACCCCGTGTCTGTGATTTGGGAAATGTCGCGGCACGCCAATTTCCGCACGGTGGTGAGCCACGGAGTCACAACGGCTGATGCCGAAAAGGATTTCACCGTGCATGTGGATGTGGATGAGTTGCAGCCGGGTACACACTATTACTATCGCTTCTTCGCGCTCGGCGAAACTTCGCCCAGCGCCCAGACAAAGACGCTGCCTGCGGACGACGCTACGCATTTGCGCTTCGCGCAAGTATCCTGCGCCAAATACAACGCTGGCTTCTTCAATGCTTATCGCTGCATCGCCGAGCGACCCGGCTTGGATTTCCTTTTGCATCTGGGCGATTACATTTATGAAGCATCCAATACGCCGCCGGCCAGCCAGACGCCCGGCGCGGACATCGGCCGCCCGTTCGATCCGCTGCATGAATGCAAAACACTGGATGATTATCGCCGACGCTATGCGCAATATCATCTCGACCCGGATGTGCAGGCCATGCACCACGCGCTGCCGCTGATCGCCACGTGGGACGATCACGAATTCGCCGACGGCGCCTGGCGCGATGGCGCGACAGAACACAAGCACGAGCGGGACGGCGCCTGGACACAGCGCAAGGCGGATGCAATGCGCGCGCATTACGAATGGCTGCCAGTACGCCTGCCGGACCCGGCCGACCCGAGCCGCGTGTATCGCAATCTCGCAATCGGCGGCCTTGCGGACCTGATGCTCATCGACACGCGCAGCCGCCGCGACGAACCGATCGGCGGCGACAGGATGCACGACCCGGCGCGCAGCGCGCTGGGCAAAGAGCAGCGCGACTGGCTGCTTGATGAAATGCAAAATTCACAGGCCAGGTGGAAGATCCTTGGCAATCCTTCGATCCTGGCCACCACTTGGGCGCCCAACCTGCCCAAAGAAATTAAAGATGATATGGTGAAAGTGAAACTAATCGACACAGACGGCAATGGCCCCGATTACGATCAATGGGATGGTTATCCCGCCGAACGGGCTCTGTTATTAAATTTCTTGCGAGAGAAGAACATTAAAAACGTGATCGTGTTAAGCGGAGACATCCATTTAGGCATGGCGATCGAGCTGAAACAGAATGCCCTTGATGCAGGGGAGGCGGCGGTTGCGGTTGAGTTCGTCAACCCCAGCCTGACTTCGCAAAACCTGGACGAGAAGATGGGCTGGGAGCCGCGCACGGGCTCGCTGGAAATTGAAAAGATCTTGATGGAAGCGCTGCCACACATCCGCTGGTGCGACATGGACAGCCATGGCTACAACGTGGTCGACATTACGCCGGAGCGGGTGCAAGTCGAGTGGTGGTTCGTCGAAACTGTTTTGGAGCGGACCCACAGGGAAAGCCGCGCGGCAGTCTGGGAGGTGCGCTCGGGCAGCATGAGGTTGAAGCGTCTTGAAAAATAAGTTTCACCACATTATAGAACAAGCGTTATAATTAAGAAATTGGGATGGAGAGGCCCGCATTGTTTAACAGCTTTTTCTCAGGCGAAATGAGGTCGGAAAACTAAAAAATTTCCCCAAAAACGTAAAAAAGTGACAAATTATGTCAAACTGTTAATCTTTGACCCGAAGTGATTGAGTCAGCTGAAATTAAAAAGGCAGGCGCGTGAATTGGGCAAGCTACGGAAAATTGGGGCTTAAAGCTACTACCTAATCAGCCTGATATAGCGTGATCTGAAGGCCGTCGGGCGATTGGACGCGGGCGTTCAAATCGTTCCAGGGAGTCAATATGGGTTCGTGCACGAGCACAGCTCCATATTCCAACGCTCGTTGCACGGCCGCATGAATATCGGGATCCTCGAAGGCGAAGCGGATCTGACCCTACGCGTTTGCCGACCTCCAATTGATCTACCCGGCTCGCGTAAGCAGTGTCGAATATTTCCAGCATTTGGCCGCGGCCGCCTTCGTCGTTGGTCCACAGATCGCAGGGATCCAACCCAAGCCCGTCACGGTAAAACGTCAAGACGCGATCGTAATCCTCGGTAGTAAGTGCTACGCGGAATTCAAGAACAGACACGGGGTTCTCCACTTCTAAGCTAGTTTTATTGCGCCGCTCAGCGGCGGGTCCCAGCCTGCTTGGTTGCCCAGGGCTATCTGCGCGTCCCACAGCGCGGCGGCCTCCGGCGGCAGTAGAGAACTGCGCCGCGTAGCCAGATCGATGTGGATGCCTAGCAGCTCGATGGTGGCGGCCAGTTCGCCGTCGCGAGCGCGGACCATGAAATGCATCATCAGGAATAATTTGGCGCTGCGGGCGATGGCGCGCGAGTAGATCTTGAATTCGTCGCCCAGGCGTAGCTCGGCCAGGTAACGCGTGTGCGCTTCGAGGGCGAAGCTGCCATTGTTGTCATGGGTGTGATAGTCGTGCCCGAAGCCGAAGCTGTCGTACCAGTTCCAAGTAGCTACGTCGAAGAAGTGCGTGTACCACATCACGTTCATGTGGCCGAGAAAGTCGAGCTGCTTTTCTTCGACCTTGCCTTCGAGCGTGAGTGGTAGCTTGCTAAAGTCCATTGGGTAATTATAAAAGCCAAAGGCTAACCACAAAGACGCAAAGAGGGACAAACCCAAAGAATCAAAAGCTTTTTCTTTGTGTCTTTGTGGTGATTGGTTTCCCTTGATATAATCGTTTTTTGAGATGAAAGCAGACGCGCGCGCCACGAAAAAGTCAGCGGCTAACGGGAAACCGGCGGCCGAACTGAAGAAGGCCGACCACCTAGAGCTTTACCGGCAGATGGTGCTCATCCGCCGCGTTGAAGAGCGCTCGGCCGAGCTGTATCAGGCTGGCAAGATCGGCGGCTTCCTGCACCTGTACATTGGCCAGGAAGCGGTCAGCACCGGGCTGATCTCCGTGCGCAAGCCAGAGGATCGCGTCATCACGGCCTACCGCGACCACGGCGTGGCGATCAATTGCGGCATCCCAGCAAAGTTGGTGCTGGCCGAGCTGCTCGGCAAAGAGACCGGCATCTCCAAGGGCCGCGGCGGCTCCATGCACATGGCCGACGTGACCAAAAATTATTGGGGCGGCCACGCCATCGTGGGCGCGCACATCCCTATTGCGGCCGGCATGGCGCTGGGCGACCAATACCAAGGCAATAAGGCCGTCACCATCTGCATGTTCGGCGACGGCGCCACCAACATCGGTTTCTTTCACGAAGGCGTCAACCTTTCCAAGGTGTGGAACCTACCTGTGTTGTGGCTGTGCGAGAACAACCAATATGGCATGGGCACGACGGTGGAGCGAGCGTCGGCTATCCGCGAGATCCACATGAAGGCCGAAGGGTACGGCATCCCGCATTCGCGCCTGGATGATGGCATGAATATTATGAAGGTGCGCGAGGCGAGTGAGGCAGCTCTGGAGCATGTGCGCAGCGGCAAGGGCCCTTATTTCCTGGAGATCATGACCTATCGCTTCCAGGGCCACTCGATGGGTGATCCGCAACGCTATCGACAAAAAGATGAAGTGACCAGATGGGAGAAAGACGATCCCATCGGTATTTATCATCGTTACATGGTCAAAGAGAACATCGCTGCCAAAGCCGACCTGGATAAGGTCGATCAGCAAGTGGAAGCTGAAGTCAAAGAGGCCGTTGAGTTCGCGGAGACCAGCCCGGAGCCCGGCTTGGACACGCTCTTCGATTATGTTTACGCGGAGAAAGAGTAACCATGGCTGAGATCACCATGCGCCAGGCCATCTCCGACGCGTTGTGGGAAGAGATGGAGCGCGACGAAAAAGTTTTTATCATGGGCGAGGAAGTGGGCGTGTGGGGCGGCACCTACGCGGTGACCAAAGGCTTCTACGAACATTTCGGCGAGAAGCGCGTCAAAGATACGCCCATCTCAGAAGCGGTGATCGTGGGGGCCGGCATCGGCGCGGCCCTGACGGGGTTGCGCCCGGTTTCTGAATTGATGACGATCAACTTTGCCTTCGTTGCCATGGAGCACATCGTCAACGAAGCGCCCAAACTACACACCATGTTCGGCGGGCAGATGCGCGTGCCGCTGGTCATCCGCACGGCGGGCGGCGGCGGGCGCCAACTGGGCGCCACCCACTCGCAAACGCCGGACGCGATCTTCGCCCATTTCCCCGGGCTCAAAGTGGTTTCGCCCGGCACTCCGGCGGATGCGAAAGGTTTGCTAAAGGAGGCTATTCGCATCGACGACCCAGTGCTGTTTATTGAACACGCCGCCATGTATCAGGTGAAGGGTGAAGTGCCCGAAGGCGATTACACCGAGCCGATCGGCGTTTCCAAAGTGCAGCGGCACGGCAAAGACGTGACCATCGTCACCTATTGCCGCGGGCTGCAGCTTTCGATGCAGGCCGCTGAGCAACTGGCCGGCGAGGGTGTAGATGTTGAAATTGTTGACCTGCGCTCACTGCGCCCGCTGGACATGGGGCCAGTGATCGAATCGTTCAAGAAGACCAACCGCGCCGTGATCGTGGAAGAAGGCTGGCAGAGTTTTGGCGTGGGCGCCGAAGTGGCGGCGCGCCTCTACGAACTGGCCTTCGATTACGCCGACGCGCCGGTGAAGCGCGTAGCGCAAAAAGAAGTGCCGCTGCCCTATAACCGCACGCTGGAACAATCCGCCTTGCCGCAGGTGGCGGATGTGGTCGCGGCGGTGAAGGAAGTTTTATAATGGTTGAGATCGTTTCAATGCCCAAGCTGGGTTTCGACATGGCCGAAGGCACGCTGATCCGTTGGGCCAAAAAAGAGGGCGACAAAGTTGAAAAGGGCGAGCTGCTGGCTGAGATCGAAACCGATAAGGCCACGGTCGAAGTTGAATCGCCGTATAGCGGCGTGGTGCTCAAGCACATGGTCAAGGAAGGCACCGCCGTTCCAGTGAGCCAGCCGATCGCGGCAGTGGGCGCAGCAGGCGAAACGGTTGACGAAAAAGCATTAGCCGAAGCGAAAGGAGCGGCTCCCGCTAAAGAAGAAAAAAAAGCGGAACCCGCTAAAACTGAAGCGAAGCCAGCACAATCTGCCTCTGCTCAGACAGCGAAGGCACCTCAATCAACTCCAGTTAACGTTCAGGAAAAAACATCCAGCGGCAACGGACATTTGCCCAGCGGCGTGCGCGCTTCGCCCTTAGCGCGTAAAGTCGCTGAGGAACGCGGCGTTAATTTGCAGGGCGTGCGCGGCAGCGGGCCGCAGGGTCGCATCGTCAAGCGTGATGTCGAGACGGCGCAGCCGGGCGGCAGCGGCTTACCGGGGCTGCCCGGATTGCAGATGGTGGAAGTGGGTCCGCCGCCTGCCGACAAACGAGTGCCGCTCAGCCGCCTGCGGGCGGCTATCGGCCGGCGCATGACGCAATCGCGCCAGGAAATCCCGCACTTCTATGTTACGCACGAATACGACATGGACCGCGTTCTCGACGCGCGCGCGCAAGCCAATGCAATGCTGGAAAACAGCGGCGAGAAATTATCGGTCAATGATTTCGTGATCAAGGCCGCTGCACTGGCGCTGCGCCAGTTCCCAAACTTGAACGCCAAGTTGGATGGCGACGCCGTGCTGCAATTGGGCCAAGTCAACATCGGCGTGGCGGTGGCGGGCGATAACGGCTTGCTGACCGTGGTGTGCAAGGACGCCGACCGCAAGCCGCTGCGCCAGATCTCGATGGAAGTGCGCACAATGGCCGAGCGCGTGCGTTCCGGCAAGGTGCATGCCGAAGATATCGACGGCTCGA
>JBKJWG010000231.1:0-8519 GCA_046716985.1 Anaerolineales bacterium
CATGTACGACGCGCAACGAGATTGGGGCCCCAACACTTATTACGTGGATCGGGGACGGCGTCTTAACTTTGCCGATGGCCCCATTCCAAGACCCAGCCTGACCGCGGCGGTGGTGGACTCGCGTAAACCACTGCTTCTCAGAACACCAGAGGAACAGCAGAAATGGGGCGCGGTTCCCAGGCCGCCGAGCGAAGGAGAAAAAGATCAGAACGCGAGTATCGTGTTTGTACCCATCCTGGCCGGCGAAAACGTGATCGGCGTGATTTCGGTTCAGAGTTATCGAACAAATGCTTTCAATCAAAATGACCTGGACCTGATGCAAACGTTGGCCAACAGCATGAGCGTAGCACTCGAAAACGCGCGGCTATTTGACGAGACCGCCCGGCGCAGCGCCGAGTTGGCGGTGGTCAACAGTGTGCAAGAGGCGATGGCAAAACAGCTAGATATTAAGGGTATCTACGAAGCAGTGGGAGAGAAAATTAATGATATTTTCGATGCCCAGTCCGTGGGGTTGAACACTTTTGACCATGCATCAAAACTAGTCCTGCCACAGTACGTTTATGAAAAAGGCGAGCGTCTTTATCCTAACCCCTTGTCTTTCAACGACTTCACCAAGCACCAAATTTCCACCCGCGAAACGATTGTCATCAATGAGGATCTTGCAGCAAGAGCAGAAGAATTTGGCGTGAAGCAAACTCCCGATTGGGGCGAGATGCCCAAGTCTGGAGTGTGGGTTCCCTTGGTGGCGGCGGATAAAGTGATCGGCGACATTTCACTGCAAAATATCGATCGGGAAAATGCTTTTAGCGCGTCAGACGTTCGGCTGCTGGAGACCCTGGCCAACAGCATGTCTGTGGCGCTCGAAAACGCCCGGCTGTTCGATGAGACCGCTCAGCGCAATGCTGAGCTGGCCGTCATCAACAGCGTACAAGAGGCGATGGCTAAACAGCAGGACATTAAAAGTATCTACGAGGCAGTTGGCGAGAAAATCAAAGATATTTTCGATGCCCAGGCAGTGATTTTGGCCACTTTTGACCATGCATCAAGCCTTGTTCTGCCGCACTATTTTTATGAGAAAGGCGAACGCTTTTATCCTGACCCCTTTCCCTTTACTGGCTTAATTAAGCACCAAATATCCACTCGCAAGAGCGTTGTTATCAATGAGAATTTTGACGCAAAAGCAAAAGAATTTGGCATGGTCTCAGTTGCAGGAAGCGAAACCTCCAAGTCTGCGGTGTTTGTTCCCCTGGTGGCGGGGGACAAGGTGATTGCCGGCATTTCGTTGCAAAATATCGATCGAGAAAATGCTTTCAGCGCGTCAGATGTGCGTCTGCTGGAGACCTTGGCAAACAGTATGTCCGTGGCGCTCGAGAACGCCCGGCTGTTCGATGAAACTGCTCAGCGCAACGCCGAGCTGGCCGTGATCAACAGCGTGCAAGAGGCGCTGGCCAAAGAAGTAAATATTCATGGAATTTATATTGCCGTGGGGGAAAAGATTCGAGAAATATTTGACGCCCAAGGCGTCGTGCTCTTTATCTATGATCCCGAGACCGATATGCTTCATCCTGAATATGTAAATGAAAAGGGGAAGCGCTTAGAAGCTGCGCCTCTTCCTCTTGTCGGATTTTCGGCGCAGGTAAAAAAGACGGGTAAATCAATCCTTGTGAATGAAAATTTTGCCGAAAGGGCAAGAGAAGTGGGTTCGGTGCTCGTCGGAGGTGGGCATTGGCCAAAGTCTTACATAAATGTCCCTATCCGGTTTCATGGAAAGTTTGGGGGGGCAATCGTGGTAGATAATTATGATCGTGAGCACGCCTTCAGTGAGACTGATGTCCGCTTACTGGAAACGCTTGCGAACAGCATGGGCGTGGCGCTCGAGAACGCACGTCTCTTCGATGAAACCAATCGGCTCCTCGAAGAGAGCCGCAAAAAGGAGGCGGAACTCACCACTGTCAATACGGTTGGACAAGCCCTTGCCTCCGAATTGGAGCTTGATGCCCTCATTGAACTGATCGGGGAACAGGTGCGCCAAATTTTTAAAGTGGATATCGTTCATTTGGCTCTCTATAACAAAGAGGAAGACCTGATTGAGTTTCCTTATAGCTTTGGGGAATCGCTGCCCCCCTTAAAAATGGGGGAAGGGGTTGTCAGCCGGGTGATCCGAGAGGCAAAACCTGTGTTGATCAATCGTGATGAAGCTTGGAAAGAAACCGAACAAAAAATTGAGCGGGTGGGCATAAGGTCTTTGTCCTATTTGGGAGTGCCAATTCTTTCCGGCAAGAGCGCACTTGGCGCCTTGATCGTGGAGAGTATTAAAGAGGCCGGGCGCTTTGGCGAGGCAGATGTTCATTTGCTGAGCACCATTGCCGCAAACGTCGGTGTTGCCATTCGGAACGCGCAATTATTTGAGGAGGCTGAAAGCCGAAAGCAATACTTCGAAGCGCTTTTTACCAACAGCCCAGCCGCGGTGGTGGCCATGGATCTCGGCGGCAAGGTTATTTCATGGAACCCCGCGGCTGAGGCATTGTTCGGCTATACGCTTGAAGAAGCCGTTGGGCGAGATATTGACGATCTGGTGGCACGCAACCCATTGGCGGAGGCCGAAGCAAGGGGGTTTACGCGTAAATTTGCATCAGGATTAGACAGCATTAGGGTTAGGACGAAACGCACCCGCAAAGACGGTTCCCTCTTTGACGTCGAGCTTATGGGGCTGCCAGTCACCGTAGATGGAGAGAATGTTGGGTTCCTGGTGATCTACTATGATATCTCCGAGATCGAGCAGGCTCGCCGCGCCGCTGAAGAAGCCAACCGGGCTAAAAGTGCGTTCCTGGCCAATATGAGCCATGAATTGCGTACGCCCCTGAACGCGATCATTGGCTTCACGCGCATCGTAAAAAGAAAAGGGGCGGAAGTTCTTCCAGAAAAACAGACAGAAAATCTGGACAAAGTATTGATAAGCGCCGAGCACCTGCTTGGCTTAATTAACACTATTCTGGACATTGCCAAGATCGAAGCGGGGCGCATGGAGTTGCAACTGAGTGATTTCAACCTGGATGCGCTGGTCGACGGCTGCCTGGCCACTACTCAACCCTTGGTAAGGCCTGAAAGCGTAAAACTCGTGAAATCCCTGCCCCAAGATCTGCCCCAAATGCATTCGGACCAGGAAAAACTCCGCCAGATCCTGCTCAATCTTTTGAGTAACGCTGCCAAATTTACGCACGAGGGCAGCATCCGCGTAGAAGGAAAATTAAAGGGTGACGTGGTAACCCTTGCCGTTCAGGACACTGGGATCGGCATTGCCGAAGAAAACCTGCATAAGATTTTCGAAGAGTTCCAGCAAGCCGATAACACCACCACACGTGAATATGGCGGCACCGGTCTGGGCCTTTCCATCAGCCGCAGCCTGGCCAGGCTGCTCGGCGGTGATCTGACTGTTTCGAGCCTGCAAGGGCAGGGTTCCACCTTCAGCCTCAGCATGCCTTTGCGGCTGGGCAAGCTACGCCCTGAGATGCCTGGTGGCAAAGAAGTGATCGCCGAGGCCACCAAAAGCCTTGAACCCGATAAACCCCTGGTTTTGGTTATTGACGATCAACCAGACATGTTCCACATCTTGCAGCAAAACCTGGAGGGATCCGGCTATCAAGTCGTGGGTGCGCTGAGTGGTGAAGAAGGCATTGAAATGGCCCGCAGCCTGCGCCCCTACGCCATTACCCTGGATATCATGATGCCCCGCAAGGATGGCTGGCAGGTACTTTACGAGCTGAAAAACGACCCCGTTACCAAAGACATACCCGTCATTATCCTGACCATTGTAGACAACAAAGCCATGGGATTTCGATTGGGCGCATCCGATTACCTGGTGAAACCACTTAACGAGAGATCGGTTCTGGAGGCTCTGGAGCGAGTCACCAGGTCTAATGGAGGCGTACGGCCTAGAAGATTGTTAGTCGTTGATGACGATCCCAAAGTGGTCGATCTAATTCACCAGATGCTGGAGGGCGAGGTTTTCGTTATCGAAACGGCAAAGGATGGCGCCGAAGCCCTACTGCGCGCCGAGCAGAGCCCGCCGGATGTGATCCTTCTCGACCTGGTCATGCCCAACATGGACGGATTCCAATTTATCGAAGAGGTTGAAAATAGACCCAAGCTGCGCAAGATCCCCATTATCGTGCTGACCGCCAAGTCATTGACTAACGAAGAACTAGCTCAGCTTCAGCACAGCGTCGCCAAGATCGTCAAGAAACAGGGGTTGGGCAGCAACATATTGATTGAAGAAATTCATAAGATCATGGCCTAAAACCAGGAGCCTGCATGAAGAAGATCCTTATTGTGGAAGACGTGGAATTCAACCTGGATTTGCTGGTGCAGCTATTAGAAGACGACTACCAATTGGTCACTGCGGGAGACGGCGAAAAAGGAGTTGCGCTTGCCAAAAGAGAGCAACCTGACCTAATCCTGATGGACATGTCTTTACCGGTAGTGGACGGCTGGGAAGCTACCCGGCGCATAAAAAGCGATGACGTATCCAAGCAGATTCCGGTGATTGGCCTTTCGGCCCACGCCATGGATGGCGACCGAGAGAAAGCCATGGCGGCGGGCTGTAATGATTATTTGACCAAGCCAATTGACGAGGCTCTGCTGATAGCCACAGTGCGCAAATTCCTAGGGGCGTAATGGCAGACCAGCCCACGGTTCTGGTCGTAGATGACGAAGCCTTTAACGTAGACTATCTCCTTCAGGAACTTGAGGATTTCGGCGTAAGCACCATCTCTGCCGAGAATGGCATCGAGGCATTGAAGCAAGTGAGCAAGCACTCCCCAGATTTGGTTCTGCTGGACATCATGATGCCCAAGATGGATGGCTTCGAGGTGCTCGCCAAAATGAAATCCGACGAGGCAATGCGCGACATCCCTGTCATCATCATTTCAGCCCACAGCGACATGCAGCATGTGCTCAAAGGAATTGCAATGGGAGCCGAGGATTATCTTCCCAAACCCTTCAACCCCCTACTGCTCAAAGCGCGCGTCAACGCCAGTCTTGAGAAAAAGCGTTTTCGCAACCTCGAAAAAGAATATCTCAAGGGTCTGGAGCGGGAACTCGAAATCGGGAGGCAGATTCAGGCAGGATTCTTACCGCGAGAGATCGTGGCGCCTAAAGGATGGGTAATCTCGGCGTTCTTTCGAGCAGCCAAGGAAGTGTCCGGTGATTTTTACGACGTGTTCGCGCTGCCTAATGAAAAGGTTGCCCTGATCGTAGGCGACGTGACCGATAAGGGAGTGGGGGCGGCTCTTTATATGGCGTTGTATCGCAGTTTATTAAGAGCGTTTATCAGCAGCAATGACCTTGGTGAAGGCGCTCAAACAGACCTTTTAAGTCGAGCAGCGTCGTTTGTCAACAATTACATTTGCAGGGTGCACAACTCAGAAATGTACGCCACAGTCTTTGTGGCGATCCTTGACTATCGGTCAGGGAAAATGTGGTTTGTCAGCGCCGGGCACGATTTTCCATTGCTAGTTCGCAACAGTGGAAAAATCGAAGAAATCAAACCAACGGGACCCGCCATTGGTATCTTGGAAGATAGCGAGTTCGGGATTCAGGAAATCCAGATGGAGAAAGGGGACGGACTGTTAGTTTTCACTGATGGCCTGCTAGATATTCGAAATACAGAGGGGCAGGCCTTCGGCCGGCAAAACTTGCGCACTTTGGCCGAAAATAAAACCGGGAGCTTTGAAACGCTGATTGGCAACATTGTGTCTGAACTAGATGTTTATTCAGCTGGCGTTGATCAATATGACGACTTAACTATTCTTGGAGTTTTTAAGAAAACTTAGCGACCGTACTGTTTCAGATCATCAATTTTCAGATACGGATCCGGCTTATTGGAAGGTCACATCCTCTATGCGCAGATTATTCGGTTCTAGCATCTGCTCGAGGCGTGCGATCAACTCGTCATTCAGATCTGTCGTCTCATTAGGAAATTCCAACATATACCCGCTGCGCCCCTCGAAGACATAGAACGTGAAACGGTCATTGCCCGGGTACGAGATCAGCGCCCCATGCACGCGGCGCATGTGGAGAATATCGCGGGCCTTATCGCCCTTGCTGCGTAGATAGATGGTGGCCATGCGCACCGGGCGCTCGCCGCGCGGCTTTTGGCTGGGCGGCGGTGTGATGAACGGCAGCGGCCCGGGGTCCGTTGGCGTGGATGAAACCACCGCGCTTAGCCCGGCGCCCAATTCGACCACCGCGGTATTGGCGATCTCGGTGGCGACGCCCGGCGCGGGCTGGTCTTCTTCTAATGGATAGTCAGCTGCCAATACCGGCTCAGGGACACGAACGTTGGCCACCGGCTGCGGGGTGACGGTAGCGGGTGCATGATCTTCGATCAAGACCTCCCAGTCGTGCGGGAAGGTTTCCGGCGGCTCGGGCATGTCATCCATGGACCATTCGGGTGGCGCGAATTCCTCAACGCGGGGCGCAACGGGGCCAGGCTTGGGTTCAGCGATAGCTTGCGGCTCAGCCGCCGGTTCGGCAGTTGTAGCCGGAGCTGTAGGCGGCGAGTCGGAGAGGACCACGATGTTGAGCTGGTTGTCGATCTTGTCGACGAGGATCTTGCCCTCATTGTTTTGGGCATCCATCTTTCCCTCGACAATGATGAGCTTGTCGTATTGCACCATCCCGGAAAAGCGCTCCCACACATTAGGGAACACGACCAGATCGACGACGCCTTGAGGATCTTCAATAGTTACGAAGGCCATATCTTTGCCGCGCTTGGTTTGGAAGCTGCGGAAGCTCTTGACCAAGCCGGCGAGGCGCACGCGCTCGTTGGGTTCGAGCGCCGAGAGCTGTCCCGAGAAATGTGTAACGATCGCGGACAATTCCTTCATCATTGGATTGAGAGGGTGATCGGAAACGTACAAGCCGATCAGCTCGCGCTCCCAGTTAAGGCGTTCGCGGCGCACGAATTCGTTGCCATCTTCTTTGACGACTAATACGATCTGCTGCTCCATGGCAGCGCCTTCGAAGAAAGTCATCTGGCCAGCTTCCTTGGCCGCAAAGTGAGCGCCGCTGGTGGAAATGATCTGGTCGACGGCTTCTAACAGCGCATGGCGGCTGCCAAAGGAATCCATGGCGCCAGCTTTCACCAGGCATTCCATGGCGCGCTTGCCGACCTGGCGCAGGTCGGCGCGGTGAGCGAAGTCAAGCAAGTGCGTAAAGGGCTTGTCGCCGCGGCCAGCGAGAATGACTTCGATGGCGGCCTGTCCGACATTCTTGATGGCGCCGAGGCCAAAACGAATTGCGGGCGCGGTGTCAGTACGGTCTTCGACGGAGAAATCCCATTGGCTAGAATTGATATTCGGCGGCAAGATGTCGACGCCCATGCGGCGACAGTCGGCAACGTAGAAAGCGACTTTGTCGCTGTCGCCTTGCGAGACCGAGAGCAGCGCGGTCATGTATTCGACTGGGTAATGGACTTTAAGATACGCCGTTTGAACGGCGATGAGACCGTAGTCGGCGGCATGGGCTTTGTTGAAGCCATAGCGAGCAAAGTTCTCCCACTCGGAGAAAATAGTTTCGGCGGTGGCTTCTTCAATGCCCTTTCCCACCGCGCCCTGCACGAATTTCTTGCGATGTTTCTTTAGCTTGCCTTCGATCTTCTTGGCGATCGCTTTGCGCAGATCGTCGGCTTCAGAAGCGGAATAGCCGGCCACCTGCATCACCGCCGACATCAGTTGCTCCTGGTAGACGGGAATGCCATACGTCTCGGCGAAGATACTTTCGAGCAACGGATGCGCGAAGGTCACCTTTTCTTTGCCGTGCATGCGGTCGATATATTTGGGAATGAAATCCATCGGGCCGGGGCGGAAAAGCGCGACCATGGCGACGGCGTTCTCGAGCGCGTGCGGCTTCATGGCCATCATCCAGCGGCGCATGCCGGCGCCTTCAAATTGAAAGACGCCAGCGGTTTCGCCGCGGCCAAGCAACTCGAAGGTGGCGGCGTCATCCGTGGGGATGTTGTAGAGGTCGAGATCAACGCCATGGCGAGCTTTGATCAGGTCGCAGGCGCGCTGCATGATCGTGAGAGTAGTGAGGCCGAGGAAATCGACCTTAAGCAAGCCGAGCGATTCGAGAGTGGACATCTCGAACTGGGTAACTACTTTGATGGGCGTTTCTTCTGCTGAGGCACCCGTTGGCCGATTGAGGGGCACGTATTCGATGATGGGTTTGTCAGCGATGACCACACCGGCCGCGTGTGTGCCAGCGCCACGGATCACGCCCTCCATCTGCTGGGCGGTGTCGATCAGCTCTTTAACGTAAGGCTTGCTCTTGTATTCTTCGGCGAAGTCTTTGATGTCAGCGAGCGCTTCGGCAATGGTGACGGGCTTGCCGGGGATGTTGGGGATGAGCTTGGCGACGCGATCCACTTCGGTGAGCGGCACATCCATCACGCGACCGACATCGCGCACGGCAGCGCGCGCTTTGAGCTTGTTGAACGTGATGATAGCTGCCACGCGATC
>JBKJWG010000232.1:0-3463 GCA_046716985.1 Anaerolineales bacterium
ACCAACGACTGCGACCTGGGAGAATAGCGCATCCGCCGGCTTCCAGCACTTGGTGCAACCGCAGACGTGGTTGTGCGCGCATTGGCCTTTGATCGAGACGGCTACTTTCTTATCGGCGCAGCGACAGAGTAAAGTGCCGCCGGCGAACTTGGCTGCTGCCGGTGTGATGCCTTGATCCACCGCTGGGTGAATGGAAATTGAATTTGCCATTGTGAGTTCCTCCTCAATCTATTCGTTTTACTACCGCCCTGTCGATAACGCCCAACGTCAGGATGACCAACGTGTTTTCTGCGTTCGCTCGATCCTTTTGTTCAAGTAAGCCGCTGCGCGGCAGATTAACTCCACACTGAATCTTCCTACCCGATCACGATCATATTTGCGATACCATAGCTCTCCTAAATTTCTCAAACCAAAGAAAGGAGAGTTTTTATGATGAACGATTGGTATCAACGTATGGTCGACACTTTACAACTCAATGGAAAGGGGGAACGAACTCAACAAGCCTACACTCGCTCGGTGCGCATGCTTTCGCAGTTCTATGACAAAACCCCCGATCTGGTTTCGGCACGCCGCCAGTAGGCTCTGAGCCGCAGGGCGGAGCAGGAACTCCAAGAGTATTTCCTGCAGCGCAAAAACGTCAATCACTGGTCGCCTAAGACCATGCGTATCTGCTACTGCGGCATCCGCTTTTTCTACATCAACGTCCTTAAGCGCGATTGGCACATCCTCTCAATCCTGCGCGCCCAGAACGAACACCGCCTGCCCGCCGTCTTAAGCGTCGATGAAGTCCGAAGCGTTTTGGCCCACGTCAAAACTTTCCACAACTACGCCTACCTTTCCACCGTGTACTCCTGCGGCCTGCGGCTGCACGAAGGACTTTATCTCGAAGTCGCCGATATCGACAGTCAGCGCATGATGATCCATGTCCACCGCGGCAAAGGCGCCAAGGACCGCTATGTCCTGCTGCCTCTGTCGACTCTTCATTTGCTACGCCAATATTGGCGCACGCACCGCCATCCCCGTCTGCTCTTCCCAGCTCTTGGCCGAAGCGGAACAGGCGCCAAAGAGGCGCTAAACCCTATGGCCAAAAGTAGTGTCCAGGGCGCCTTGCGCCGCGCCAAGTGGGATGCCGGCGTGCGGAAAAAAGGAGTTTCGATACACACCCTGCGCCATTCCTACGCCACCCATCTCCTCGAAGCCGGTGTCAATCTGCGCGCCATCCAACGCTACCTGGGCCATGCTCAACTCGAAACCACCATGCTTTATCTCCACCTCACCCAAAAGGGCCACGAAGATGCCTGCCAGTTGATCAATCACGTAATGGAGGGACTCGATCATGACCTCCATCCATGAAATCTTTACAACCTTCGGACCCGAGTACCTCCAACGTTACGCCAGCAGCATGCCTAAAACACACCGCAAAGTCATCGATGCCATCATGGGCTGTCGTACCGAAGCCTGCGGAATTGCACTTTACCAGTGCGAAACTTGCGCCGAGTCCCACCAGCTCTATCGCTCTTGTGGCAATCGCCATTGCCCAACTTGCCAATACCATAAGACTCAACAGTGGCTTGAAAAACAAATCCAGCGCCAACTCCCCGGCCACCATTTCCTCATTACGTTTACGGTCCCAGAACCGTTGCGCTACTTCATGCGACAAAACCAGCGCGTGGCTTACTCCGCTCTGTTCAAGGCATCCTCTGACGCCATCAAAAAACTCGCCCTCGATCAAAAGCACATCGGCACGCCGCCCAAAGGCTCCGGCCGACGGGTCGGTGCAGATCTCCCCGGCTTCTTCGGCACGCCGCCCAGAGGCTCTGGCCGACGGGTCGGTGTCCTGCACACCTGGGGACGAACCTTGCAGTATCATCCCCATATCCATTACATCGTCGCCGGTGGCGCCCTTGCTTCAACCGATGGCTCGTGGCATCCCTCCAGAACCGACTTCTTTCTCCCCGTCAAAGCTCTCTCTAAAATCTTTCGAGCCAAGTTCCGCGATCAGATGAAACAAGCCCATCTGTTCGATCAAATCCCGGCCGATGTCTGGCACATCGACTGGAACGTCAACTGCCAAGCGGTATCGTCGAGCGAAGCTAGCCTCAAATACCTTGCCCCCTACGTCTTCAAAGTCGCGATCTCCAACTCACGCATCGTCAAAGTCCAAGACCGCACCGTCCTCATTCGCTATCGCAAACCGCACAGTGAACGGCCAAGAATCCTCCCCCTCGAAGTCATGGAGTTCATCCGCCGATTCTTGCAGCACGTGCTGCCCACAGGCTTTATGAAAATCCGTTACTACGGATTGATGAACCCCAACTGCGCGGTCTCGCTCGATCGGATTCGTGCGCTGATCGAAATCAGCTACGGCTTCACCGTTGATTTACCTAAATCCGATGTCGAGCCGCGTCGTCCCAATACCTGTAAAAGCTGCGGCGGTCTGCTCAAACTGCGCGCGCTACTGCTGCCTGCTGCCAGAGTTCTGTTGTGGTCAGGATAGGAGAGAACTCGATCAACCCAATACTAATCGCGATGGCTTTCCCCGTGCCCTGCGGCTCGAAGGGATGCGCCGAGGTGCGCCCACATCGCCAACAATGCCGCCCCGAAACTCTCAATGCCGGGGTTTCTGGCTAGAAACAATGCTGAGCATGACCAAAAACTACCCCTGCAAATTCACTGCGCGCCGTTTCACGCAGCCAAACTGACTTTCAAACCTCGGCGACAACCAACCGCCGCAACCATTACCCTTATATTGATTGCTGTGCTTCGACCACGGGCTTCTTGAACACCGGATTGAAACGACTTCTGAAGTCGTCTCAATCCTTATTGGTTAGAACCAGTCCGCCGCGGCTACAACGAAGCCCAGATCGAAAAACTCTGGAGTGGCAACCTGCTGCGAGTGATGGACGAAGCGCAGCGAAGCGCAACGTGGTCGAGCAGGTTTTTGCCGCCGCCGCCAAGCCGCAGACGCTTATCGGTGCGCAAGCATAGAAGTCGCCACAAGCAGACGTCTTTCTAGCCTACGAAAAAGCCCTACTCAACGACGGTATCGACGCCGCCAGCGTTTACATGACTCCGGAGCGGTTGGCTGACATGCAAGACGTGCTCAAACAACTTGGTCCGGACAGCTTCAACGATTTCCAAGCTAAGATGCGTGCCAGCGCGCCGCAAGGTGAAGCACGGCGCAAACAGATCGAGACACTGGTGCTTGAAGGCGACACCGCAGTCCTACCCGCGCTCTCGGGGCCGAACATGCTCGACGAAGTGCGCTTGGTCTGAACCAAGGATGGCTGGAAGATCGGCAAGGGCCGCTTCTAAAAGATCGCATGGCATTCATCCCGCATGACTTGCGCTGCGCGCTCTTTCCCTCACGGCAATAATGCCACCCGACAAGACTTTTTTATTTTCAATGCACCGCGGTGCTCTGCGCGGCTGCGCTCACGATTACTCTCCTCACGCATCGACA
>JBKJWG010000233.1:0-4773 GCA_046716985.1 Anaerolineales bacterium
TTGCTATTCAGGGCTATCTGGACCTGACCAAGATCCTGTTCATTGGCGTCGGTGTCATCCTCAGCGTTTCGATCATCACCGGCAAATCCCCGCTGCTCTTGCTTGGCGGGCTGGGCGCGCTTACCGCAATTCTGCTGCTCATCTTTCAAGACACCATCCTGGCGGTGGTAGCTAGCGTGCAGATCGCCGCCAACGATCTGGTGAAAGAGGGCGACTGGATCGAAGTGCCTAGCTTCAACGCCGATGGCGATGTAGTGAACATGTCCCTGCACACGGTCAAGATCCAAAACTTCGACAAGACCTTCGCTGTGATCCCAACGCACAAACTGCTCGAGGTCTCGTTCAAGAATTGGCGCGGCATGAGCCAGAGCGGGGGCCGGCGCATCAAGCGCTCGCTTTATCTCGATATTTCGACGATCCATTTTTATAGCCCGGAGGAACTCGAGCAATTAAAAAATGTTGCGCTGCTTAAAGACTTCGTTGAGCAGCGCGGCTGGGAGCCGAAAGGTGAAGAGCCAACTGGTGGCGCGCGGGTGAAGCCGCGCCTCACCAACGTAGGCGCCTTCACCGCCTACGTCGATGCCTATCTGCGCCAGCGCCCAGATATTCGCAAGGATATGACGGTGATGGTGCGCCAGCTCGATCCCGGCCCCAACGGGCTGCCCATCGAGATCTATGTTTTCACTAATACAGTGGAATGGGAGGCATACGAAGCTATTCAAGCTAGTATTTTCGATCATTTGCTGGCCGTGTTGACCGAGTTCGGGTTGCGAGTGCTGCAGTTCCCCACATTGACACGATAAACAAAAAGAGCACTGCGTCGCAGTGCTCTTTTTGTTTAAGGAGATTTCTAAAGCGAAGAATAGAGATGAAACTCGTAGGGCGTCGGGCGCAGGCCCACTTCCTGGATCTCGGATTCTTTTAGCTCTTTCCACATTGAGAGGATATCTTCAGTGAACACGCCGCCCGAGAGCAAGTAGTCGTTATCTTTTTCTAGGGCGCGCACGCTCTCTCCCAGACTGCCGGGCACGCTCCTTATCTTTTCCTTCTCTTGGCCGCTCAGCTCCCAGATATTTTTATCCAGCGGGCCGTAGCCAGCCTTCACCGGGTCGATCTTGCGCTTGATGCCGTCCAAGCCGGCCAACAAGATAGCTGAAAAGGCGTAGTAGGGATTGGCCATCGCATCGGGGGCGCGGAATTCGATGCGCTTGGCCTTTGCATGGCCCTTGCCGCTGAAGTACATGGGAATGCGCACGGAGGCGCTGCGGTTGCGCTTGGAGAAGGCCACGTTCACCGGCGCTTCGAAGTGCGGCACCAGACGGCGATAGGAGTTGGTCGTCGGCGCGCAGAAGGCCAGCAGGCTGTCGATGTGGGTCAGGATGCCGCCCACGTAATGCAGCGCCATTTCGGAAAGCTCGCCATAGGTGCCGCTGCTGTAAAACAAGTTGGTGCCGCCGCTCCATAAACTGTTGTGCACGTGCATGCCCGAGCCGTTGTCGCCATACAAGGGCTTGGGCATAAAGTTGGCCGTAAGGCCATGCGCGCGAGCGGTGTTGCGCACCACATATTTATAGGTGAGCAATTTATCGGCCATGGACACCAAGGTATCGAAACGCATGTCGATCTCGCATTGCCCCGCCGAAGCCACTTCGTGATGGTGCATTTCCACTTTGGCGCCCCAGGCATTGAGGTGCATAGCGATCTCGCTGCGCACATCCTGCAGCGTGTCCACCGGCGGCACCGGGAAGTAGCCACCCTTGGCGGGCACGCGATAGCCCAGGTTGTCCATGCCATCCTGAGGGCCTGTGTTCCACGAGGCCTCAGGGCTGTCGATCTGGAAGCCCATGCGATGCGGATCGAGGGTATAGGACAAATGCGAGAATAGGAAGAACTCGGCTTCCGGGCCCCAGTAGCTGACTTCGGCCACGCCGCTCTTCTTTAGGAAGGCTTCTGCTTTCTCGGCCACAAAGCGCGGGTCACGGCTGTAGCGCTCGCCCTTTTCCGGGTCATGCACGGTGGCGATGAAGGTCAGCGTCGGGATCTGATAGAAGGGATCCATGTGGGCAGACTCGGGCACCACCACCAGCAGCAGATCGGAATCGTAAATATGCTGGAAGCCTTTGATGCTGGAGCCGTCGAAGCCTACGCCATCGCTCAGCACGCCATCCAATTCGGAAATGGGCATGCTGGCATGTTGCCACACACCCAACGGATCCACGAAACGCACGTCGATCATTTCGGGGCTGTGGCTCTTGATCAGTTTCTCAATATTTGCTGGTGTTGCCATTCGCTCTCCTGGTTGTAGGTACAACAAAAAATCTCCCGGTGGGTGGTGAACACACTCGGGAGACCTCGTTGTCTTCCTAAATTATTGTTTCGCGCCGTTGCGAATACCGAAACATAATATGGGAAACAAAGTCCAATGTCAATAGGCAATTTAATTGCCTATTGATTATTGCGCTAGGGCTTCAGCGCAAGCTTGTCCATCAACAAGATAGCTTCAGAGATCTCCTTGATCGATTTGCGCGAGTCCATGCTTTCTTTCTGTATGATCTTGTAGGCTTCATCTTCGCTCACCGCGCGGCGCTTCATCAGTATGCCCTTGGCTTTCTCGACGAGCTTGCGCAGCTCCAGCGCGTCCTTGAGCGCCAGGGTCTCTTCGATCAAGAGCGCGTTTTCCACTGCGCCGCCCACCAGTTTGCCGACTGCCGCCAACAGGTTGACCTCCATCTCCGTGTGTTCATGCGCCTTCTTGTGCTGCGTGTTGATCACACCTACCACGCCGCGCTTGCTGATGATCGGCACCGAAAGGAAAGCTTCGAAGCGGTCTTCGGGCAAACTGCGGAAATACTTAAAGCGCGGATCCTTGCTGGCGCCTTGTGCCAGCGCCACCGGTTTCTTCTCGCGAGCCACCCAGCCCGTAATACCCTCGCCCATCTTCATGGTGACCTTTTGCAGCAGGTCGGGGTGCGGGTTTTTCGATGCGCGCAGCACCAGCTCCTTCGCATCCGGCTCGACGATGTAGATCAGTACCGAATCGGCCAACGTCACCTCCTCGGCAATGGTGACGATCTCCTGCAGAACCTCGTCTAGCTCCAGGCGGTAAACCGTTTGGGCGACGCGATAAAGGAAAGCTAACTCCTTCTGCAGGTCCTTGACTTCGTCTTTAGTCATAAGCCGAAATTGTAACCCTGGGCGCGGATGCCAAAAACACGCTGTTACAATACCCGTCTCGTATGGCCGACCTCGTGCTGCAAAAAGCTACCGATATGCTCAAAGCGGCTAGCGACGCCCACCATGCCTACGAAAAAGAGGAGCTGGAGGGCAAGCGCGACGAGCAGTGGGCAGCCTGGTATGCCGATAACCTGATCACCAACGGCTTGGGCGGCCTGATCGGCAAGCAGCTGGACGCCGACGAGTTGGCTGCCTTCTTTGAGGAAAGCAGCCGCCAATTGCAAGCCAGCGGCAGCAAAGAAACCTGGCAAGATTACACAGCTTCCCGTTTTCTCGAAACTTTCGAATAAATCCATAACTTAAGAAGAGGATTTGAAACATGGCCAAGAAAGCCAAGAAAAGCAGCAAACCTGTCAAGAGCAAGGCAAGCAGCAAGGCCAAGCCATCAAAAGCCAAAGTATCTGCTAAGCCAGCCAAGCAGGCCCAAAAGGGCAAAGACCTTGGCGCCGTTCCACGCTGGGACCTGAGCAACGTTTACCCCGGCCTGGAGAGCGACCAATTCGAGGCCGCTGTGCAAGACCTGAGGATGCAGCTGGATGAAATCGATGAATTCCAGGCCAAGCACAAAGTAAGGAAAAATGAGGGCGGCCCCGTGCAGGCCAACGCCGATGAGCTTGCCTCCGTGCTCAGCGAGCTGCTCGACAAAATGAACCGCGTGCGCCGCCTGTTAGGCACGATTGGCGCCTACATCGCCTCCTTCACCACCACTGACTCCTTCAACCAGACGGCGCGCCGCATCGAATCTGAAGTGGAGCAATATGGCGTGCGCCTGCGCAAACAGGAAGTTGATTTCCGCGCCTGGGTGGGCGGCATGACCCAGCTCTCCGAGCTGACCCAGCGTCCCGGCATCCTCGCCGATCATGCCTTCTACTTGCAAGAGATCCACGAACAGAGCCAATATCTGATGGACGGCGCCGAGGAATCGCTGGCCGCAGACCTCAGTCTGAGCGGTTCGAACGCCTGGACCAAGTTGCAGCAGCTCACCAATTCGCAACTCAGCGTAGATTTCAAGCTGGATGGCAAAGTGCAGCGTATGCCCATGCCGGCTCTGATCAACCTGCGCACCCACCCCGATGGCGACGTGCGCAGGCGCGGCTACGAAGCCGAGATGGAGGCCTGGGAAAAAGCCAAGGAAGTGTACGCGGCCAGCCTCAATGGCGTCAAAGGCGAAGTGAACACGCTTGATAAACGCCGCGGCCGCAAGGACGCGCTGCATGCCTCCATCGACACGGCCCGCATCGATCGCGACACGCTGGACGCGCTGATCGAGGCGATGAAAGAAAGCTTCCCCATGTTCCGCAAGTATTTCAAGTCCAAGGCCAAGCGCTTGGGCAAGCAGCAACTGCCTTGGTGGGACGTCTTTGCCCCGATGGGCAAGACCGACCGCGTTTATAAATATGAAGAAGCCCGCGATTTCATCTTGGAGCAATTCGGCACCTTCTCGGATGACCTGCGCGGCCTGGCCGAGCGCGCCTTCGCCAATAACTGGATCGACGCCGAGATGCGCGACGGCAAGGCGGCCGGCGCCTTCTGCATGGG
>JBKJWG010000234.1:0-3885 GCA_046716985.1 Anaerolineales bacterium
GCGCTAAGCTGTTCGTAGTAATAGGCTGGGATAAAACGCGCAAAGCGATTATTCTGGAAGCTGGGCCAAGAGACCATGGCCATAATCTCGCCGGTTTTCGGATTCATGGCGATGACCACCCCGCTAGTCATGCGCAGCTCTCGGTAGAAAGCTGTCCAGCTATCTAATTCTTCCGTCAAGATGGAGGTAGCCGCGGCTTGCAAACGCGTGTCAATGGTGAGCACAATGTTTTCGCCGGCGATCGGGTCGACTGGTGACTCGATATCGCGCAGCACTTGACCGGCCACATCAGTCTCTACCCGGCGGCTGCCCGGCAGCCCGCGCAGCAGTTCATCGAAAAAAAGTTCCACGCCGCTATAGCCGATTTTGTCGCGGTTGGGTTCAAAGCCTAGCGCCCGCAATTCGGTTTCTTGTATGGCTGGAATAGGCCCCAGGTAGCCAATTACGGTGGATGTCAATTCGCCCGTCGGGTAATCGCGGATCGGCTCAACCTGGATATCAACTCCGGGCCAATCCACGGAATGCTCTTTGACCGACAATGCCATTTCACGGGATACATTGCATTGGATGGCCACGGGGTCGAACGGCGAATAACTGGTTTGGATGGCGACCATCTGACTGATGCCCAGGGTGTCTCCGCAAGGAATCAGTGGGTCGTTGATCGAGCCCTTGCTGACCGGCAAACCAGTCAGATCGCCCAATTGGAAAATGATTTCTTCGATTTCGCCTTCGTCGTCGGGCAGGAAAGCTGGTATCACCACGATGTTATATGAGGCTACGTTGCGGGCGAGGATGATGCCATTGCGATCGTAGATCACCCCGCGCTGCGGCGGAAGGCTGATCTGCTCGGTGCGATTTTCCTCGGCCTGGCGCAGCCAGTTGTCGTGCTCCAATACCTGCAAATAGAACAGGCGCAAAACGAAGACAAGGAACACAAAGCCGATCACACCCATAAATGCATACAGGCGCCAGGCTTCGAGTGGCGTTTTGCCGCCGGTTTTTGCGATGTTCATTCGAGTGGATGCCTCAAGCAGATTCGGCTGGGGTGATGATTTTGTTCAACTCAGAGATTAAAGCATTCACAGGTAAGACAAGGATGAGATTTAAAAGCATACTCGGCAGGGTGACCAAGTTGAAAGATTCGGCGAAAGCGAGCGGACGCGCATCGACCCACAAATAAAGCAGCGTCATGAGTTGGATGGCCAGGGTTCCCAATAAAGTAGCGGTCAGCAACGTCAAAAGCCGCACCTGCCAAATGCGCTGGTGCAGCAGCTGGCAGATGCCGGCCGCGGCCACGTAGCCAGACCAGAAAACCCAATCGGGGATGGCGCTGGCGAAACCAATCATGATGCCGGCTGGGATGCCCCAGCGCCAATCGGGGCGGTTGCCCTCTTGCATCATCCACACGATCATGACAAGCAGCACCAAGTCAGCGTTGCCCTGGAGTAAGTTGATGCGAGTGACGAGGGTGATTTGCAACAAGGCAGCTACCAGCAAAAGTAGCACGCCCACGAAGATGCGCATGGGCTAAGGAGTTGTGCCTTCAGGCGCGAGCAGCGGGCTGAGGTCGACGGGCTGGAAGTTTACGATCACCAGCACGATCTCGAGCCGCGTAAAATCCACCGCAGGTTGCACGGATGCGGTCTGGAAGAGGGCGGTAGCTTCTTGGCGCACGCTATTGACTTGCCCGATGAGAATGTTGCTTGGGTACAAGCCGCCGATGCCGGAAGTGAAGACCAAATCGCCGGCTTGCAATAGCGCGTCTTGGGGGATGAGGTCAATGCTTAATTCGCCGGTGATGCTGCCGCCCAGCACACCGTCCACCTGCGAGGGTTGCAGGCGAACGCTCACCTGGGCAGCCGGGTCAGTGATGAGTTCAACGCGGGCGGCAGTGGCGGTGACCTGTGCCACGCGGCCCACTAGTCCCGTTTGAGATACCACAGGCATGCCGCGGCGGATGCCGTCGTCGGAGCCGCGGTTGATGATGACGTAATGCAAGAACGGGCTGGGATCCTGGCCGATGACCGCGGCGGCCTGGTAAGAATTCTCGGGGCGTGCGCGCGCAAAATCGAGCAGGGCCGAAAGCAATTCGATCTCGGAGACCTGTTGCTGCAAAGCGATGATCTCGGTTTGCAAATTGGCATTCTCAGAACGCAGGTCGGCGTTCTCCTGGCGCAGCGTGGCGATGTCGGCAGGGGCGTCGAGAAAGTCTTGCAGGGCTTGGAAGCGCGTATATAGCCAACCTTGCACGCCGAAGACAGGGCGTAAGGCGCTGTTGAGCACTGGCGTTAGATAGCCGCCCAGAGCCAACAGCAAGATGCCAACAGCTATCAGGATGAGGGTGATTAATTGATAGGGACTATTTTTTACTGAGCGCATTTACTTCAGAAGTTTATCGTGCTGGCACTTGTTTTGAGGAAAAAAAACGAGAGCCTTTTCCCCAAGCCTAATCTAGCTGTAGTAAGAAATGGCGGTAAGCCTCAATGTCATCTAGGACCAAGCCAGCGCCGCGTGCCACACAGGTGAGCGGGTCTTCGGCTACCCAGCAGCGGATGCGCAGCTCCTCGGTTAAGCGCTCATCGAGGCCGCGCAACAGCGCGCCACCGCCGCTCATGCAAATGCCACTGTCCATGACGTCGCTGACCATTTCGGCGGGAACATCGTCCATAGCTTCCTTGACCGCTTGAACGATGGTATCCACTGGGCCGGAGAGGGCTTCGCGGATCTCGATCGAGGAGATCTCCAGCGTTTCGGGCAAGCCGCTGACCAGGTTGCGGCCGCGCACGTTCATTGTCTTTTCTTCTTTAAGCGGGAAGGCGGAGCCGATCTTGATCTTGACCTGCTCGGCCATGCGCTCGCCGATGAGAATGTTGTATTTGTTGCGCACATATTGCAGAACGGCTTGATCCATTTCGTCGCCGGCCACCCGCAGTGAGCGGGAAGCTACTACGCCGCCCAGCGAGAATACGGTAACTTCAGAAGTGCCGCCGCCGATGTCCAGGATCACAACGCCGCCCACCTGATTAATGGGCAAGCCTACAGCGAGAGCGGAGGCGGTTGGCTCTTCGATAAGATAGACAGCTCGGGCGCCAGCTAGCAGGGCAGCGTCGTTCACGGCGCGCTTCTCGACTTCAGTGACACCGGAGGGCACGCCGACCACCACGCGCGGGCGGGGCAGGGGCACGATGCTTTGCTCGTGCGCTTTTTCAATGAAGTAAGCCAACATTTCTTCGGTAATTTCAAATTCGGAGATGACGCCGTCGCGCAGGGGGCGCACGACCAGGACATCCTTAGGCGTGCGGCCAGCCATTTCCTTCGCTACCTGGCCCACAGCGCGCTTGCCGTCCACCTCGATCGGGCGGCGAGTCTTCTTGTCCACTGCAACCCAAGAGGGCTCGTTGATCACGATGCCCTTGCCGCGCACGAAGACCAGCGTGTTAGCGGTACCCAGGTCGATACCAATATCCAGGGAAAAGAAGCCCAGGATCCAGTTAAGGGGATTAAAAGCCACTATTTCACCGTTTGCGGCTTAGGTGCGCAGGTCTTCAAGGAGGTGTTCGTTTTCATTAATGTGCTCAATTGCAAAGGGAATCTTTGAAATGTGAGAGACGGGCGATCGGAAATTCATTTCCCAGAACGCGTGATTTTACCATGTGGCCTTGTGCCGTTGTGGGGCGACCGTTCCTGCGCGGTATAATCTACATCAATCTTAGTTTTGAGAGGTGAGAGCGCCAAAATAGACTAACAACCGAGGGAAAAGCGCATGGCCCGGTCTTTGCCGGGTGACGAGGATGAGGGTTCTTGCGACGCCGATGAAACCGGCAAAGCAAGATAGCGACTCAGGTCGTGAAAATCGAGAATCAGCGGATGCCCTCCGGGTGGAAC
>JBKJWG010000235.1:0-11595 GCA_046716985.1 Anaerolineales bacterium
ATCCGCCACCGCGCACCAGCAAGATCACATCCAGCTGAGCGAATTGGTTCAAGCGCGCCAGGCAACTGATGATTTGACGCGCCGCCCCCGGTCCCTGCACGGCGGTCGGCGCCAACAGAATCTCCGCAAGCGGAAAGCGGCGGCCTAACGTGTTGAGCACATCGCGCAGAGCGGCGCCGGTGGGTGAGGTGATGATGCCGATGCGCGCCGGCCAGGCCGGCAGCATTCGTTTGCGGTCGGGAGCGAACAAGCCCTCGGCTTCGAGCTTGGCTTTGAGGCGCAGAAATTCCTGGAACAGCGTGCCTTCGCCGGCCGGACGCATCTCATCTACATAAAGTTGATAGCGGCCGCCGGCTTCGTACACGCTGAGGCTGCCGTGAACTTCGAGCGAATCGCCATCTTTGGGAACGTGGACCTGCAGCTCGGCCTGGCTGCGCCACAGCACGCAAGGCAGGGCGGCGCTGTCATCCTTGAGGGTGAAATACCAGTGCCCCGACTTGGGCTGTGAGAAATTGGAGATCTCGCCCTGCACCCATAAACTCTGAAACGCGGATTCTGATTCGATGACTTCGCGCAAATGGCGAGTGATCTCGGTTACAGTGAGGGGCGCGTTTGCCCGCTCAAATAAGCTCAATTGTTCCATTGTCAGCAGGATACACGGCTAGATGAGGGCTGTCAACAGAACAATTTTCGAAGAAAAAACTTCGAAAGAATTGGATACAGGGGCGTTACATAGATAATTGTGTTGAGCGGAATTCAGGTTACAAGGATTCTTTCTGCTCAGAATGACAAGTTTGGGGGTGCTACAATTGCGGCGAATTTTGCCATGCAACGCCTTTTTTCTCCCTGGCGCAAACCCTACATTCAACGAGATAAATCAAAAGAAAGCGGCTGTGTGTTTTGCCGCGCCCTCAAAGAAAAAGATGGACCGGGCAATCTGATCGTGCAGCGCGGCAAAACGGTTTTCGCCATCTTGAATCGCTTTCCTTACACAAGCGGACACATGATGGTGCTGCCCTTTCAGCATGTGGCGCGTTTAGATCAATTGGATGCGGCTACCCGCGCCGAGCTGATGGAATTGCAAAACCAAACCGTGCAGGTGCTCAGCAAGATCTACAAACCCGAAGGCTTCAACCTGGGCGCTAATCTGGGTGCGGCCGCCGGCGCCGGAATCGAAGAACATTTGCATCTGCACGTGGTGCCGCGCTGGATAGGCGACACCAATTTCACCGCTACGGTGGGCGAGCTGCGCGTGCTGCCCGAAACACTTGAGGAAACCTGGCAGCGGGTGCACGCGGCCTGGCAAGGTAGCTCGTAATGCGGCACACAATTTCCCCGCGCGTTTGGCAGGCACTCGCTTGTCCATTTTGCGGCGACCCCCTCCACCAAGAAGGTAACGGCGCGTCGTGCCCCGGCTGCAAAACGCGATACCCGTTTCTCGAAAACGGTCAACTCGACCTGCGTTTGCAAAAGATAAAAGAAGAAAACGTTAGGTTTGAACTGGGGAAACCGTTACTTCCCCCGGATGGATTTCAATTTGAGGTACTACGCAAAAATGCCCAACCGGCCTTCGATCTGGACGCGCTGAAAATTCCGTGGCATCTCACGCTCACCCTCGCCAGTCAGATCCCGGCAGCCAAGCCTAAAGGCGCGTTGATGCTGGACTTGGGCTGCGGCGAGGGGATCCACAAAGAAGTAGCCGAGGCTTTCGGCTACGAGTGGGTGGGGCTCGACTACAGCCTACCCGAAGCACCTATCCGGGGCGACGGGCATGCGTTGCCTTTCCGGGATGGCACGTTTGAATTCATCTTGAGCATCGCCGTGCTCGAACACATTCAGTTTCCATTCGTGATGACCCAGGAAGTCTTGCGCGCTCTGCAGCCGGGCGGCGTTTTTATCGGCACGGTCTCTTTCATGGAACCCTTTCACAACGACAGCTACTATCATCACAGCCACCTGGCGACTTATAATAGTTTGCGCAACGCCGGTTTCGAGGTCAAAGCGATCAGTCCCTCGCCCGATTGGCAGGCTTTGCTGGCTATTTCTGATATGGCCCTCTTCCGTTTATTGCCGACCTGGATCGTGCGCTTGCTGGTGGCTCCATTGCAGGGCTTGCATCGCCTGTGGTGGTGGCTGGGGTACACTTTCACTCGCTCCGAGCGGGCCAGCGAAAAATATCGCTTGCTAAGCACCAGTGGAGCGTTCACATTTATTGCACGCAAACCTATGACTAGGACGGCTAATGGCTGAAAATAATTCCCAACCTGTGATCTTGAGCGCGGTGCGCACGCCGGTTGGCAAATTTCTCAGCGCCTTCGCCAACCTTTCAGCCACGCAACTGGGGGCGGCGGCGGTGCGGGCGGCGGTCGAGCGAGCCGGGCTGAACGGCAAGGCCAAGTTCGACGAAGTCATTATGGGCAATGTCGTCTCGGCCGGGGTGGGGCAGGCGCCGGCGCGTCAGGCCAGCATCTTTGCGGGCCTCGATCCCTCTGTCGGCGCCACGACGGTCAACAAGGTGTGTGGGTCTGGGCTCAAGGCTGTGATGCTGGCCGCCCAGGCCATCAAAGCTGGGGACGGAACCCTTTTCGTTGCGGGCGGCATGGAGAGCATGAGCCGCGCGCCGTACCTGGTGGATGGCCGCGGCGGGCTGCGCTATGGCAACGCCGAGCTGGTGGATGCGCTGCAGCACGACGGATTGTGGGATCCATTCGAGCAATGGATCATGGGCGACGCGGCCGAATTCATTGCGGATGAATATGAAGTAACCCGCTATGCCATGGACCAATTCGCATTGGAAAGCCACCAAAAAGCGTTGGCTGCCATCGATAAAGGCAAGTTCAAAGCCGAGATCGTGCCGGTTGAAGTGAAAGATAAAAAAGGCAAAGTAACGGTAGTGGATACTGACGAATCGCCGCGGCGCGACACTTCGCTGGAGATCCTGGCCAAGCTGCCGCCGGCTTTCAAGCCGGACGGCAAGGTGACGGCTGGCAACGCACCCGGGCTCAACGACGGCGCCGCCGCGCTGGTGGTTTCCAGCGCGGCAAAGGCAAAAGAAGCCGGCCAGAAACCTTTGGCGCGCATTGTTGGTTATGCACAAGTGGCGGTGGATCCCAAACATATTTTTATTGCTCCAGCGCGAGCTATTCCCGTACTGCTCGAAAAAGTCGGCTGGAAGCTGGCCGACGTGGATCTGATCGAGCTCAATGAAGCCTACGCTGCCCAGGTGCTGGCCGATGGCTATGCCATGGCCGACCTGGGCTGGGATTGGAAGAAGGTCAATGTGAACGGCGGCGCCATCGCGCTTGGCCATCCGCTGGGGGCCAGCGGGGCGCGCGTGCTTACCACGCTGATCTATGCGCTCAAGGATCGCGACCTCAAACGCGGTATCGCATCGCTGTGCCTCGGTGGCGCCGAGGCAGTTGCCATGGCGATCGAGTTGGAGAACTGATGGACAAAGCCGAACGTCAAGCCCTCATCGAGAAATACGGCCAAGCCTACGACAATTTCGTCACAGCCCTGAAAGAAATTCCCAAAGAAGTTTGGCACTTCAAGCCGGCACCCAAAGAGTGGAGCGTGCACGAAGTGATCGTGCATCTAGCGGACAGCGAAAGCAACAGCTATCTGCGCGCCCGCCGCTTGGTGGCTGAGCCCGGCCAGCCGCTGATGGCGTATGACCAGGACGTGTGGGCGATCAAACTGGATTATCACCAGGAGAGCACAGAGGACGCGCTGCAAGTGACCAAGTGGGTGCGCAAGATGACCTACGATATGCTCAAGCGCCTGCCCGAAGAAGTGTGGAGCAATACCGTTGTCCATCCCGAATACGACGAACCCTATACCTTTGAAAAATGGCTGCGCATTTATTCTGATCACCCGAACGTGCACGCCGGTCAGATTCGCGACAATTATCAAGCTTGGAAAGAACAGAATAAGAAAGCGAGCTAAATGGCGATCAAGCACATTTTTGTGATCGGCGCGGGCACCATGGGCAACGGCATTGCCCAGACCGCGGCAGTCTCCGGCTTCCAGGTCACCATGATGGACGTGGCCGACGAGCCGCTCAAGCGTGGCCAGGCCGCCATTGCCAAGTCGGTGGAGAAGCTCGTGGAGAAAGAACGTATCACCGCCGAGCAGAAAAAAGCCGCGCTAGCAATAACCGGTGTGACCGATTTGAAAGCAGTGGCCAATGTGGACTTGGTGATCGAAGCTGCCACTGAGAATCCTGAACTGAAATTCAAATTATTTAAAGATCTGGATGGCATCGCCAAGCTGGATGTGATCCTGGCCTCCAATACTTCTTCGATCAGTCTAACGAAGCTGGCGGCAGCCACCAAGCGTCCGGACAAAGTGATCGGCATGCATTTCTTCAATCCAGTGCCGCTCATGTCGCTGATCGAGATCGTGCGCGGCCTGGGTACCAGTGATGCGACCGTGGCCACGGCGCTTGAAGTAGGCAAGCAAATGGGCAAGACTCCTGTCGTTGTGAACGATTCGCCCGGCTTCGTTTCCAACCGCGTGCTGTGCCCGATGATCAACGAAGCCATCTACGCGCTCGAAGAAGGCGTGTCCGATGCCGAAGGCATCGACACGGTGATGAAGTTGGGCATGGCCCACCCGATGGGCCCGCTCACCCTGGCCGACCTGATCGGGCTGGATGTAGTGCTGTACGTGATGGAAGTGCTGCAGCGCGACCTGGGCGACGACAAGTATCGCCCGGCGCCGCTGCTCCGCCGCATGGTGGATGCCGGCTACCTGGGCCGCAAGAGCGGCAAAGGCTTTTACGAATATAAGTAAAGGCATATCTTCCGTAGAATAATCACTGCGTTTAGTAATTATGGGGAGTTATCACGTTTACATCATTGGTAACCAACGTGGCATGCTCTATACGGGTGGACAAACGATCCGATGCGGCGTATTCACGAGCATCGATCGAAAAGCGTGAAAGGATATACGCGGAAGTTTTTCATTGATCGTTTGCTCTTCTTTGAAGAATTCTCTGATATCACGGAGGCGATTGCGGCTGAAAAAAGAATCAAAGGCTGGCTGCGGATCAAAAAGGTCGAACTAATTCGGAGTATCAATCCACGTTTTGATGATCTGAGCAAAGGCGGGTTTGACCCGCTTTGGTAGCGACTATTCTTCGGTCGCTTACGCTCCCTCAGAATGACAATAAGAACTTTGTTTGTCATCCTGAGCGCAGCGAAGGATAGTCGTTGCCGCATCTTGGCCAGCGGCCTCGATTTCTAACGTATAACCTGCGTTATCATCGGTCTATGCCTTCGTACGAAGCCGTCATTGGCCTGGAAACCCACATTCAACTCAACACGGCCAGCAAGATCTTCTGTTCTTGCAAGGCCGATTCATGGAACGACGCGCCCAACACCAATATCTGCCCCGTGTGCAGCGGGCTGCCCGGCGTGCTGCCAGTGCTCAATGAAGTCGCTGTCGAGAAGGCGGCGCGGCTGGCGGCTGCCATGGGCGCCGAGCTGCAGCCCGTTTCTTATTTCGATCGCAAGAATTATTTCTACCCCGACCTGCCCAAGGGCTATCAGATCTCGCAGTATGACCAGCCGCTGGCGCGCGGCGGCCATTTGGATCTGCCGACCGGGCCGGGCCAGACCCGCCGCGTCGGCATCCACAAATTGCATCTTGAAGAGGATGCCGGCAAAACGGTGAATCGCGCGGATGGGCAACGCTTGATCGATTTCAATCGCTGCGGCGTGCCGCTGGTTGAAATGGTGACCGGCCCCGACCTGCGTTCGGCGGAAGAGGCGGCGCAATACCTGATCCGGCTGAGGCAATTGCTGCGCTGGCTGGGCATCTCCGAAGCCGACATGGAGAAGGGCCACCTGCGGGCGGATGCGAATGTGTCTATTCGCGAGGTGGGCAGCGAGGTGCTCAACACCAAGACCGAGATAAAAAATGTCAACTCGATCGACTCGCTGCGCACTGCGATCGAATCGGAAATTGAGCGCCAGGTCCGCACGATCGAAAATGGCGAGCGCATCGAAGCGTGGACGCTGGGTTGGGACGAGAACAGCGGAACGTTGAGCAAGATGCGCTCGAAGGAGACAGAGGCAGACTATCGCTATTTCCGTGAGCCGGATCTGCTGCCACTCGAGTTGACCGAAGCCTGGCGCAGGAAAATTCTGGAAAGCCTACCCGAACTGCCGCTAGCCCGGCGCGCCCGCTTCATCGAAAAAGTCGGCTTGCCGGAGTATGACGCTGATATTCTTAGCGGCGAACGCGCCCTTTCCGATTATTTCGAGGCCGCGGTAGCTGCCTATAGCGGCGACCCGGAGCGCGTATCCAACTGGCTGATGAACGACGTGCTGGCTATGCTCAACGAAAGCGGCCAGACGGCCGAGCAGTTGAAGCTGACGCCGCAGTATCTGGCCGACATCCTCAAATTGATGGACACCGGAGTAGTGAATACACCCACGGGCAAGTCGCTGCTGCAAAAAGTGCAGGCTAGCGGGAAGTCGCCGGCCGAGATCGTGCAGGCCGAAGGCCTAGCGCAGGTCAGCGATGAAGGCGCACTGCGCGAAATGGCAGCCGATATCATCGTAGAAAACCCGACCCAAGTCGCCGGCTACCGCAGCGGCAAAGAAGCGCTGCTGGGATGGTTCGTGGGCCAGCTGATGGCGCGCACCAAGGGCAAGGCCGACCCGAAAGCGGCTGCGCGCATCTTGCAAGAGCTGCTCAAAGAACAATGAGCGATAGGGCGGGCTTTTCAATTCGCCCAGCCACTGCCCTGCATTCACCCTTAATTGGCGACCTGATCCAACACGTAGATATCAGTACGCGCGATCTCGATTGGCAGCACTTCCTGGTTGCCGAAGATGCTGAAGGCAAATTGATCGGATGCGGGCAGATCAAAGAACATCCCGGCCGAACGTTAGAGTTGGCCTCGATCGCGGTGGAGCCCGAATGGCGCGGCCGCGGCGTGGCGCGGGCGATCATCGAAGCATTGTTGGCCAGCCGGCCGAATGAAGATTTGTATCTGATGACTGAAGCGGGGCTTAAGCCGATGTATGCGAAATTCGGATTTCGTGAAATCACGCGGGACGAGATGCCGACCTATTTTCGGCGCTTGACAAGCTTGCCAGGCTTTCTGGAACTTTGGCAACAGGAAAGACCGATCGTGATGCACAAAACGCCCAGCACTTGAGCAAGCCGTTGGTTCTCTACGATGGCTATTGCGCGCTATGCAATGCCAGCGTGGCGTTCTTGCAAGCACTCCAGCGAGCCGGCGCGCTCGAGTACGCATCCTTGCAATCAACGCGCGGCCAGGCGCTGCTGAAAGAAGTGGGGCTTTCGGGCGAAAATTTCGACACGCTGGTCTTATATGAAGGTGGGCGCGTTCATCTGCGTTCGACGGGAGCGCTGCGGTTGCTGCGCTATTTGCGTTTTCCGTGGCCGCTGTTATATGCTTTGATCGTGATCCCGCCTTTCTTACGCGACCCCGTTTACAATCTGATCGCCCACAATCGTTATCGTTGGTTTGGGCGTTCGCGTGAATAGAATTCGTTCGCTCCCGATTACGTCCAAACTATTTCTGCTCGCACTGGTCTTGCGCCTAGTGCCAGTGCTATTTGCTATTCACTTGCCCATTGGCTTGGACGATATGTTCCAGTACGACATGCTGGCGCGCAGCCTGGCATCGGGCAACGGCTACCGCTGGTATGCGCAGCCCGATCTCGACCTGATCAAGAGCTACGTTGACGTTAATTTCGTAGCTGAGAACTATGACCCGCGCGGCATCCTCACCTCGTTCCGCGCGCCGGGTTACCCGTTCCTGCTGGCTGGGGTGTATGCGATCAGCGGGCTAGAGTGGCGCTTCTTCGCCGGCCGCCTAGTGAATGCGCTTTTGGGCGCTGCGCTGGCGCCGCTTACCTATTTGCTTGGTCGACGACTATTTCCAAAGGTAGAAAAAGCGGCGCGCTTCGCCGGCATTGCTTTGGCTGTGTATCCGCTGCTGGTGATCTATCCACTGGCACTGGCAACCGAGAATTTATTTTTCCCGCTGGTAGCGGCGGGTTTGCTCGTTTTGCTGCGCGCCAGCCAGAGCGGCCGCGATCGCGACTATTTGCTAGCCGGCGCTTTGCTTGGCGCGGCCACGCTGACTCGCTCGGTGATCTTTGGTTTCGTCGGCTTGGCGGTCTTGTGGGTGTGGTTCGCTCTGCGCCAGCGCCGCGGCGCGCTGCTGTTTGCGGCGGCAGTGGCGGTGCTGGTAGTGCCGTGGACGATCCGTAACACGCTGCTCGAGGGGCGCTTCACGTTTGTCGAGAATTCTCTGGGCTACAACCTGCATATGGGCTACCACCCCCAAGGGACTGGCACTTTTCAATATGGCATTTCTCTGGAGCTGGTGCCTTATTTGGATGACGGTCTACGCAATGAACTCGGCACTCAAGCGGCGTTACGCTTTATCCGTGAAGATCCGGGCCGCGTGCCGTATTTGATTTTGCGCAAGGCGGGTTATTTCTTCGCCTTGGAGCGGCGCGCCCTAAGCTATTTCTATTCGAATAATTTCTTTGGGCATATTCCCACTTTGCCTTTGGCCGGTTTGTTCTTACTGTTCACGCTGCCGTTTCCAATTATTTCCAGCCTGGCCGCGCTTGCCTTGCCTTTCGTGAAATGGACTAAGGAGCGCCTGCTTATTTTGCTGTTCCTAGGCGGCTACTTGCTGCCGCACCTATTGCTCATGGCTGAGGAACGCTTCCATTTGGTTATGGTGCCAGTGTTGGCTGTGCTGGCTGGTTACGCCTGGTATTCGCGCGCTAAAATCGTGGCCGCCGCGAAAGTCAGCCGCCCCAGGCTGGTGCTTGCAATGGTGCTGTTGGCCTTGCTATGGTTGAATTGGGGTATGGAACTGTGGCGCGACGCCGACAAATTGGCACTGCTTTTCGGTCCTGATGGCAATCACGCCGGTTTCTCATATTGATGCGTAAACTTTTCACATTCGATCTGAAGTTCGACCGCGAAGTGGTGGCCATCACTATCGTGAGTACCTTATTGCTGATGGTCGATTACTACGAACGGCTGACCCCAGTCAAGGCTATTGATCGCGTGGCGCTGTATCTGATCATTCCCTTGGGAGTGATCGTTTTTGCCTTCCGTCGCTCGCCACGCCAATATGGCTTTCAGTGGGGGGATTGGCGCGCCGGGCTGGCGCTGACCGCCATCGTGATCGCTATCGCCGCGCCGATCCTGTGGTATTTCGCGCACAATAGCCCGGCGCTGGTGGGCTATTACGCCCACCAATGGGGGCCGGCAGCTCCGCTCCTCACGTTTCTCGACCTGATCGGTTGGGAATTTTTCTTTCGCGGCTTCTTGCTCTTCGGCTACGCCCGCTACTTCGGTTCGAATGCCTTGTGGCTGGCCGCTGCGCCGTTTGCCCTGGCGCATATTGGCAAGCCCGCCGTGGAAACGTACTCAACTATTTTTGGTGGCTTTCTTTTTGGGCTAGTCGCCTGGCGCTCGAAATCTTTTGTCTATCCGTTTTTGATCCATTGGTTCATCGCCACATTCACGATATTTGCGGCGGCCAGCGCGGCCAACTAGCTTGCGCTCAGTCGCCGACCAGGACCAGATCGGTGACCACGCCGCGATGATCGCTGCCACCGTTGAATTCGGCTAACCAGGTGCGCTCTGCCTGAAATTGGACTGAGTAAAAAATGTAATCGATGCGCACCAGCCAATGCGGGATGATAAAGAAGCTGACTCGCGTGAACCAATCATTGGGTTCAATATTGCCTGGGAAGGTGTGGCCCAGGCCCCAGCCTGCCGCCCACCAGGCATCATCGAGTTGGGCATCCAGCAATTGGTAGGTGTCGTTGAGCCGCGTCAGGTTGCCATCACCGGCCATGATGAGCGGCATGGAATCTGAATCGTCGGCAAAGTCGGCCAGGCGCGCCACCGAATCTTCACGCAGGCGATAGGTGTAATCCACCCAGCGCGGTACGACCGTGCCGGTCGATACGGTATGGAAATTGACTAGAGTAATTTGGCGGCCTTCCCAATCCATGCTTAAGAGCTGCGGATCGCCGCGCCAGCGCCCGCCCAGCACGACATCCATCAGCTGGATGGGGAAGCGGCTGAGCACCGCCATGCCGCTTGCTTTTGGCCCGGCGTTCAGCACGGAGTATGGATATTCATTGCCCAATTGGCTCAGGGCTGCATTCGCGAATTCATGCGTGACTTCTTGGAGCATCACCACGTCCGCATTCTCAGCTCGAATGCTGGCGAGCACATCGCTCGGATCCTCACCTTGCCCCAAAACATTCAAGGTCATCACTCGCAGCCGCGCTCCGTCAGAGTCGATCGGTGCGTTGGGCCAAAAAAGTGGTCCCCATAACCAGGCAAAGATAACAATTGCCAGCAAGCTGGCAACCTGCAACCGCCGATTTTTTGCGCGCACCGCAACCAGGATGGCGAAGGGGAGCGGCACAAAGAAATAAACTGCCAGAGAATTAGCCAGCCCCAAATAGCCATTTCCGTCCCCGAACAGAAGGAACAGAAAGAACCAAGCGAAAAGAAGAGCGAAATAAATGCGGCTCAGCTTTCGCAAAGCCGTAACCCGCTTAGCTGGTCGTGAATCTTGATGTTGAGAATTGTGTTCAAGCATGATTCGGATCATGCTACTTGATTTACTTTTTGAGCAGATGAGAGCACTTTTAGTGTTTCGGTCAGTGTTGTGAGGCATTTTTGTTTCGTTCTCGTTTTTTCGAATATACTAGCTGCCTGTTGAAAAGAACTTCGATGTGACCGCCGCCGAAAAGCTCCCACTGCTCATTTGCACCAACGGCACGCCGCAAAGCCAGCCCGCGCTCGACTACGGCATATGGCTGGCCGGGCAACTGAAAAGCTCCGTGCGCCTGCTCGGCATCCTGGAGACCAAGCAGCGTGAGACCATGCTCAACCAGGTGCTTTCGCGGGCGCGGGCGCGCCTCACCGAAATGCGTATTCCTTACGATCTGGTACTGCTGCGCGGCGGCCTGGAAACCTTGATCCCCGAGCAGACTGCCGGACAAAACATTCTGGCGGTGTGCGGGCCGCTGGGTCGCCCGGCCTGGAAGCGCACCCTGTTGGGCCGTTCGATGCGGCGCATCTTACGCAATATCACCGCCCCGCTGCTTTACACAAGCACGGCACCCAACAAAATGGAGAATATCCTGCTGTGCGTGGGGGGTAGCGAGCACAGCTTAAGCATGGTGAAGCTGGCGCTTACGCTGGCCGCGAAATCCAAACCGGACGTCACTCTGTTCCATATTGTGCCGCGAGGGCCATACTCCACTTCACCGCTTAACGACGCACAATCTGGTTTGTTGGACTTGCTGCAAGCCGATACCCCCCAGGCGCGCAATATGCAGGCGGCCCTAGACCTTGTCAAGAAGCAAGGCCTAAAAGGCCGGGTTGTTGCCCGCCAGGGCCGGCGCGCCGAGCAGATCATTGCAGAAGCCAAAAGCGGCCAGTACGACTTGGTAGGCATGGGCTCGCTCTACGGCGCCAGGAGCATTGGCAATTTGGGCTCCATCGACGTGACCGCCGAGGTGGCCGAGCACCTGGATATGCCCATCCTGATCGCCCGCA
>JBKJWG010000236.1:0-2600 GCA_046716985.1 Anaerolineales bacterium
GCCGAGCATGATCTGCTCGATGCCGGTGCGGCCGTGGGTCGACATCACGATCAAGTCAGCCTTTTCCTCTTCGGCCTTCTTGACGATCTTATTGTAAGGAACTCCCGCCTCGACGACTGCCGTGATCGTCACCTTACCTACCAAGTCGGCGAAATTGTCTGCGATGAATTCATGCAACCGTTCTTTCTGTTGCGGCACAAACGCGCTGGCGGGATTGAGCCCGTCATCTTTGCCGAACCAGTCGCCGTCTTCGCTGATCACGTGATAAACGATCGCCGCGGCGCCCTGCTCCATGGCCAATTCCAGCGCATAGCGCACCGCCGGGCAGGACAGTTTGGAAAAATCCGTCGGCGCGATGATTTTGCTAAGATTAATCACTTTGACCTCCTCACTTGAGAGTACCGAGTTCTCCTTCATTTTATCTGATTGTGGTTAGCCAAGGTCGTTTTTATTTTTGAGTGTTCGATGGAGAGATCAATCCACTTTTCGACGAGCTTTTTGAACCTCTTGTATGTTTCGATCTGTTCTCTCAGGTCAGCGACATGGTGTGCCCTGACGTAGTTGGTTTTGCTTTTCATCTTATGTGTATAGCTGAGCTGATAGAATCCCCATTTCTTCTCCTTGGCATCCCGGTACTGTTTGGTCAGTGATCCGGGCCGCATCTCGCCGATACCGATCAGTTCCTGTTTGATTTCTTCAATCTGCTTTACGATCCTCCAAAGCCTCTGGTCCGCCATAAAGGTTCCTCCTCCCTTATTTTACCAGAACGCGACCTCCGCGTTATCTGTTTTTTCTTGTGATTATAGCATATATATGCTATAAATACGACATCTTATTTCAGGAGGTGTTGCATGAATCTTTGGCTTCACTGGCTATCGGTTGTCCGCCAGTTACGTCCCGCCTGCTCCCGCGTGAGGACATTTATGTGGTTGTCCGTCTGTCTTGCCGGTATGTGCATACGACCGGACACCTTCGGCGTTACCAGCATCGTAAGGGCCTTTGGACTTAAAGACGACTTGTATGACAGGCTGCTGGACTTCTTCCACTCCCCGGCGTTGAATATCGGCGAGCTTACCCGGCGGTGGGTCAATACGGTTGTGAGGGTATTTCCGGGGGTCCTTATGAAAAACGGCAGGCTGCTGATTGTCGGAGACGGATTGAAGGCGCCAAAGTCAGGGAGGAAAATGCCGGCCGTGAAGCTCCTCCATCAGGAATCCGATTCCAACACCAAGCCAGAGTACATCATGGGGCATTCCACTCAGGCAGTCGCGATTCTCGTCGGAGCACTGCGCAGCGTGTTTGCCGTCCCTGTGGCAAGCCGTATCCATGATGGGGTTGTGTTTTCCAACAGGGACAAACTGACGCTCCTTGATAAGATGATGCTGATGGTTGATGCTCTCGGGCTCCCGACGTTTTACTTTATCGCCGACGCGTATTATTGCGCACGCAAGGTCATGGCCTCTCTTCTCAAGAAGGGCAATCACCTCGTTTCCCGGGTGAAAATAACTGCCGTTGCTTATGTGCCGGCGGATGCGCCCGCAGGCGAAAGGAAGGTTGGCCGTCCAAAACAGTATGGGAAGAAGGTGATACTCAGAACCCTCTTTGACAACCCTGATGCTATGTGCGAGGGGAAAAGCCCAGTCTATGGGGAGAACCATGTTGTGCTGCGGTATCGCTCCGTTGATCTTCTACTCAAAAGGATCGGCATCTTGGTGCGCTTGGTTGCCGTGATTCATCCAAGCCGGGGACGATGCATCCTTTTGTCGACGGACCTGTCCTTGTCGCCTCTTGAGATTATTGCCCTGTACGGCCTCCGCTTTAAGATTGAGGTCTCTTTCAAGCAGGCTGTCAGAACGCTCGGCGCGTATGCCTACCACTTCTGGATGAAGAGCATGACGCCGATTCGTAAATCTTCAGGAGATCAGTATCTCCACAAAAAATCCGAAGCATACCGCAAAGCGGTCAGAAGAAAGCTTGATGCCTATCACCGGTTTATACAGATTGGCCTGATCGCTCAGGGACTCCTTCAGTATCTCTCGGTCAGTTATTCCAATCTCGTCTGGGCCAAATTCGGCTTCTGGATCCGTACCATTCGCCCGGGCATTCCCCCTTCGGAGTATGTCACTTCCCTCGCCCTGAGGAATTCTTTCCCCGAATTTCTGTCAGCTTCGCCTGCAGACGCTACTTGCACCAAATTCCTGACCGAAAGAATCGATTTCAAGAAAAATAACCCCTTGAGATTGGCAGCTTAGATATCTTGGCGGGTAAAAACGGTACTCTCAAGCTGTATAGTTTCTTTACGGTTTTTCTTATTTTACGCCAAGCCATCATCAATGAATCCAAATTGTTACGTTGTGGTATAGCGATTGCTTTTAATTTCATTTTGTCATGTTAGTTGCACGGTCGAGAGGCATTTGATTCGAAGGAAGATAACAAAAACAAAATCTCTGTCTGACACCTTTCCCGCATCAAAATTTGTATGAGGCAACCAAAATGAAGCGAATCATAAACATTCTGCTCCTAGGCTTATTACTAATTTTTGCCAGAATAGATATCAGCTGGTCGTTAACATTTAACCTCAATTGCTTCGTGACCAGCAC
>JBKJWG010000237.1:0-4671 GCA_046716985.1 Anaerolineales bacterium
TGGCCACACTGGGGGACCTGTTGCAAGGTCTCACCAGCGGGGGTAGCCAGCGCGCCGAGCAGGCTGCTCTCGAGTTACCGAAACATAAAGAAGCAGCGCTCAAGGAACTCAGCCAACTGATCACCGATCACAATGCCGACGCACGCTGGTGGGCGGCCCGCGCCCTGGTGGGCTTTGCGCAGTCGGCCGCAGGCGAGTTGCTGGCCGCCGCTCTCTCCGACCCGGATGCAAGCGTGCGCCAGTGTGCGGCGCTTGCGCTCTCAAAACGGCCGCATGCGGCCGCGATCCCCGCGCTAGTAGCCAATTTGCAGGCGGACGATCAGTTGTTAGCGCGCTTGGCCGCAGATGCCCTGGTCGCGTTGGGCACAGGGGCTGTAGAGCCGCTCATCGCCGCGCTGGAAACCAATCGGCAAAACGGCAAGGTCGAGGCGGCGCGCGCCCTGGCGCTCATCGGGGACACACGTGCGGTATCCGCATTATTCAAATTGCTGGAAAGCGACTCGGTGCTGCTGGAACATTGGGCCAGCGAAGGACTGGAAAAGATGGGCGTGGGCATGAGCTTTTTCACACCGGGTAAATGATGACGAAAATGCTGCCTCTCACAGAAAACATTCAAATTCCGCAAATGGGTTTCGGCACGTATGGCCTCGGGCGCAATGCCACCGAAGCCATACTTCACTCCCTGCGCACAGGCTACCGCCACATCGACACCGCCGACATTTATGGCAGCCATGAAAACATCGCCGAAGCTATCCCGCTGAGCGGAGTGAAGCGCGAGGAGATCTTCATCACCACTAAATTGTGGAGCAACAGCCTGGCCAAGGACGAAGTTGAGCCGACGGTAAACAGGTTCCTGCGCGAGCTGAATACCAGTGTGATCGATCTGCTGCTCATTCATTGGCCGAGCAGATCCGTTCCAGTTCAAGAAACGCTGGCAGCAATGGACAAGCAGCGCGAGGCTGGCAAAGTGCGCGCAATCGGTGTTTCCAATTTCAAGGTCAGTCTAATGAAAGAGGCGCTGGCAAGCGGCTTCTCGGTTTGCAACGACCAGATCGAATACAACCTCAATCACCAGCCGGCCGATGTTCTCGATTTTTGTGTGGAGAACAACGTCACGGTAACTTCTTACAGCCCGCTCGAAGAAGGGAGCGGCAAAAGCAGCCAATTAGTTGCTGAACTAGCCAAGAAATATGACCGCAGCAAAGCTGAAATCTTGCTGGCTTGGCTTATGCATAAGGGCATGATCGTGATCCCGCGTTCGTCGAACCCAAAACATATTGAGGCCAATTTCCGCAGCCTGGAGTTGTCGCTGGAACCTGAGGATATAGGGCAGCTCGACAGTGTTTAGAGAGTAGTATTAATAAAATCAAAACGCAGCGCTTTTAGCGCTGCGTTTTTTATTTCTGGCGGGTTGAGCTTGATTAGACTGAGAGGACTTTACGCACAACCGGCAGCCAGAATAACAGGATTGCGATGCCAAGACCCGTAAACGCTGCGCCGGTGCCCATGACAAAGAACGTGATGTGAATGCCGAGATGGGCTAAATGCAGAGAGTCCTGCAGGGTTAAGCTAGTAATATACAGGGCCCGGTTGGGATCCTCGCGATCCATCTCGGTGTAGGTCTTGCCTTCAGTGATAATTTGCGTATGCAAGCGGATTAGGCGCGCTTGAGCGTCAGCTTCCTGCCATGTATCGATGGTGATCTTTGGCACCTCGACGCCTTCCGGTGCACGCCCGGTCTCATAGGTCAACAAGATGGTCGGATCGGCGACATTCAGGTTTTCGTTGCGCAGATCATCGACAATCTCATTGTATGTATGGTTTCCAAGGTAGAGCAAACCCGCTCCTGCCGCGATGAATGCCAAGGCGGTCAAGATCGTGCCGTAAAAAATAAGACGACTTCTGTTATTAGGTGCCATATTCTTCTCCTTTGAGGCAAATGTTTTCGGGAAAATCCCGTGCTCTTATCTTATGGTTAGTTGCAATTTTCACACAGTGTCGTTAGTCAGAGTTATTTTGGGACAATTTGTGACAAATGTTGCATACTTGTGCAACTTTACACAATCCTCTCTTGGTGGTTTAGATGTAATTGTACAACGTGATGCTATGCTATTCTGACACTATGTCCAATCGCCTCGCTGAATCTAATTCGCCCTATCTGCTGCAACACAAGAACAATCCAGTCGACTGGTATGCCTGGGGCGCGGAGGCCTTGGGGCGCGCCAAAGCGGAGGACAAACCGATCTTTCTCAGCATCGGTTACGCCGCCTGCCACTGGTGCCATGTAATGGCGCACGAATCCTTTGAAGATCCGGCCACCGCGGCTTACATGAACGAGCACTTCATTAACATTAAGGTCGATCGCGAAGAGCGCCCCGACTTGGATGGCATTTACATGAACGCAGTGGTGGCGATGACTGGTTCGGGCGGCTGGCCGATGAGCGTGTTCCTCACGCCGGAGGGCCAGCCATTTTTGGGCGGGACGTATTTCCCGCCCATTTCGCGGCACGGCCTGCCATCATTCATGGAAGTTCTGCAGCATGTCGATAAACTATGGCGCGAGGAGCGCAGCAAAGCCACGGAGGCCGGCCAACGCTTGCTCGAGCATATTTCGTACGCCGAGCCGCCAGCCGGCGATGCGGCGGAGCTTCAGCTTGAAACGCTGAGCAAAGCAGTTATGGCGCTGGCCCAGGCCTACGACTGGAAACATGGCGGTTGGGGCCGAGCGCCCAAGTTCCCGCAGCCGATGAGCATCGAGTTCCTGCTGGGCCGCGCCGCACAGGGCGACAATTTGGCCAAGGATATGGCCGTGCACGCGTTGCATAGCATGGCGCTGGGCGGCATGTACGACGTGGTCGCTGGCGGGTTCGCCCGCTACAGCGTGGATGACTACTGGCGGGTGCCGCACTTTGAGAAGATGCTTTACGACAATGCTCAGCTGGCGCGCGCTTACTTGCACGGTTACCTGGTGACCAAAGACGAGACCTTTCGCGAAGTCTCGGAGCGCACGCTGGACTTCGTTGCCCGCGAGCTGCGCAACGCGCAAGGCGGCTTCCTCAGCAGCCTGGACGCGGATTCGGAGGGCGAAGAAGGCAAGTTTTATGTTTGGTCGTTAGATGAAATCGAAAAAAAGGTTAAGGAAAAAGATGCGCGTGAAATATTTGTTGCTGCTTACGGCATCACAAATGAAGGCAACTTCGAGGGTAAGAATATTTTGCAGCGAGTGAAGAGTGACACTGAGCTCGCTAAAGATTTCAACTCGGAACCTGCCAATGTAAAAAAGCAACTCGACGCCGCGCATACCGCCCTGCTCAAAGCTCGCGAAAAGCGCGTGCGGCCCGGCACCGACGACAAAGTACTCACGTCGTGGAATGCGCTGATGCTAGCTGCCTATGCCGTAGCGGCGCGCTACTTGAAACGCACCGACTATCTGGAGATCGCTCGCCAAAACGCCGATTTCCTGCTACGCGAACTGCGCCCAGGCGACCGCCTATTGAGGTCCTGGCGAGCCGGCCGGGCCGCGCACAACGCTTATTTGGAAGATTACGCCGCGCTGATCCTGGGCCTGCTCGCGCTGTACCAGAGCGACCCGAACGCACGTTGGTACGCGGAAGCCGAAAAGATGGCAGGCGAAATGCTGGCTCATTACAAAGATCCTGCCGGCGGCTTCTTCGACACGCGCGATGACCATGAGGCGCTGATCACCCGTCCCAAGGATCTGCAAGACAACGCCACGCCCAGCGGCAACGCTTTGGCGGCCATGGCGCTGCTGCAACTGGCCGCGTACAGCGGGAACGGGTCGTGGTATGACCTGGCTGTGCAGACGTTGGGCGCGATTCAGGCAACCGCAACCCGCTACCCGACCGCCTTCGCGCAATGGCTATGCGCAATTAGCATTGCGCTGGCCGAAGGACGCGAGATCGCCATTCTCGGAGACCCTGCGAGCAAGGAAACTCAGCAATTAATGGATGTGATTTGGAGCGAATGGCGGCCGTTCGACGTGGTCGCCATCTCCGGCTACCCGCTCGCGGCAGGCAGCCCGGCCCTGCTGGCGGACCGCCCGCTCAAGGGTGGCAAGCCCACAGGTTACGTATGCCGTAAGTTCGTTTGCCAGCTACCAGTGAACTCCCCCAAAGATTTACAAACTCACCTAAGCGCGGCTACTTAATCTCCAGCATTACTGGGCAGTGATCTGAACCCTTCACCTTGTCGAAGATGGTGACGTTCTTAACCTTGGGAAAGTAATCCTTGGAGACCAGGAAGTAATCGATGCGCCAGCCGATGTTGTTCTTGCGGGCCGTGGCGAAACGCGATGTCCACCAGCTGTACTGTTGTTTATCAGGATAGAGGGTGCGGAAGGTATCAACCAGATCGGCCTCAAAATAGCGGCCGAGCATGGCGCGCTCTTCCGGCATAAAACCGGAGGTCTTCTGGTTTTCCTTCGGTCGAGCCAGGTCGATCTCGTTGTGGGCCGTGTTGAAATCACCGGTGATGATGATCTTGTCGCCCGCCGCGTGCAGCTTGTGAATGTGGGCGAGCAAAGCCTCATAGAATTCGAGCTTGAACTTGACCCGCAGCATGCCGGTAGTGCCACTAGGAAAATAAACATTCAGAAGGACAAAGTCATCGAAGCGGGTCTGGATGACGCGGCCCTCGACGTCGAACTTGGGC
>JBKJWG010000238.1:0-3796 GCA_046716985.1 Anaerolineales bacterium
GATCTAGCCCGCCGCGCGGCTCCCAACTTCGATTTCTTTCTGTACTCGCTTTTTTCCGGCGCAGTTATCGGCCTCGGCCTTCTGCTCGATTCCCCCTATTTATTATTGCTGGGTGCGCTGATTGCTCCGCTCATGGCGCCCGCGGTCGGCGTAGCGCTCGGCACAGCGCTAGGCTCGAGCAAACATTTCTTGCGCAGCCTGGGCGGCTTGCTGCTTGGCAGCCTGCTGGTGATGCTGGCGGGCTGGCTAGCAGGGTTGGCCGCGCAGACCGGCACACTAGGGCAGGCGCAACAAGCTCACCTGTACGCGCAACTGCAATGGCCGGCCATGCTTGTGTTGGCTGTTGCTGGTGCACTCACCGCAGCCACATTAATTCGCGCTGGCCGCAGCCCGGACGTCCTTAGCATGCTATTAGCTTATTGTTTATACGTGCCGGCCGCGGCGGCCGGGTTTGGCCTTGGCAGCGGCTTGCCCTTCCTCTGGCCCGACGGATTGGTGCTCTTCGCCATTCATTTAGCTTGGGCCACCTTATGTGGCGCAGTTACATTGTCTGTCATCGGATTTCGTCCGCCAAAATGGTTTGGCTATTCCTTCAGCGCGGCGATTCTCTTAGTTGGAGTACTTTTGTTCATCGGCTTCACCGGGGCGGGCGCGGCCTTTGGGGCGCGGCTGGGCTTGCCGACCCTCACCGCAAGCCCCACTCTGTCTTCCACGCCCTCACTCACGCCGAGCCCTACGCCCACGCGTACCCCATCCGCCACCGCTAGTCCGTCGCGTACCCCGACGGCCTCACTCACACCCAGCCCGACGCCAACACCAATTCTCGCCATTATTTCCGTCGAAGAAAGCAGTGGAGCGCGTGTGCGCGAAGAGCCGGGCGGGCTTGTGATCACCACGCTTTTAAACGGAACCGTTGTTCAATTACTACCCGAGCCTCCACAGTCCGCTGGTGGACAGCTCTGGCTGCATATCTACATCCCCGGTCGGGACCAGTTCGGCTGGATATTGCAGGGTTTGCTGGCGACCGTGACGCCGCGGCCGTAGACCGCGTTGACGCAGGTGCGCCCCTCTGGTAGAATTTTGTTCGCCCGCGCCTTCTGGCCGGGCCGCATTTTGAAACCCAAAAGGATAAACGATGGACGTTTTATTGCTTCAAGACGTATATAAACTCGGCCGTGCCGGCCAGGTGAAAAAAGTGGCCAGCGGCTACGGACGCAATTTCCTGATTCCGCAGGGCTTGGCCACAGCTGCCACCAAGACCTCGGTGAAGCAGGCCGAACGCATTGCCGCGACGGCAGACAAGAACCGCACCGCACTAAACACTGAAATGACTGCCGTTGCAGATAAGATCAAAGGACAGCAGTTGCTCTTCCCTGCCCACGCCGGCGAAACCGGCAAGCTGTATGGCTCAGTGACCACGCAAATGATCGCAGACCAGTTGGGCGAGAAGATCGGTCTCAAGATCGATAAGCGCCAGATCCATTCGCAACCGTTGCGCCTGCTGGGCATGCATAAAATGGGCGTGCGTCTGACCATCGACGTGATCCCGCAATTTGAAGCCGTGGTGTATCGCGAAGGCGAGAGCCCGGAGAACTACATGGTTTCTGCCCAGGAACTGGCCGCAACTGCCGAGGCCGCTCAAGCCAAGCAGGCCGAAGCCGCTGCAAAAGCGGAAGCCGCGGCAGCGCCAGCTCCCAAAGAAAAAGAAGCCAAGGAAAAAGAAACCGAACCGGCCGAATAAGAATCACCTGTGAAGTTAAAATAGATAGCCATTGCATCAGCCTGCCGATAGAATTAGGGCAGGCTGATTGATTCCCTGAGATGAGCACACAAGACATTGGCCGCAAACTGCGCGATCAGCGCCAGCAACGCGGCCTGGACCTAGACGCGGCTGCCAAAGCCACGCGCATCCGTAAGCAAACCCTGCAAGCTCTTGAGCAAGGTGAATTTGACTCGCTGCCTTCTGCGGCGCAGGTGCACGGTTTTTTGCGTGCCTACGCCAACTATCTCGAATTAGATCCCGAGCCACTGCTCGCTGAACTGAAGCCCGTCAAAATTGAAGAGCCAACTCCGTCAGCAACTGGCAATCAGCCGCCCGCGGCTGCGAGCAACGCTTCGCAAGCCAACCAACAAGCAACTCTAGCTTTCGCCGCTTTGGGGGCAGAACTACGCCAGCGTCGCAAAAGTATGGAACTTACTTTGCTTGAGGTCGAAGAAAACACCCACATCCCTGAACATTATTTGACCCGCCTGGAAAAGGGAGACTTCGACACTTTTCCTTCCCCCACCCAGGCGCGCGGCATGCTGGGCAACTATGCGGAATTCCTCGGCTTGGAAAGCGACGCGCTCTTACTGCGCTACGCCGAAGCTTTGCAGCAACGCTTCCAAGCGCGTGCGCTGGAAAAACCAGTGCGCAGTGCGCGGGTTCGCCCGACGCTGCCAGCGTTCAAGTTTCGTTTGCCTGATTGGGCGCAACCATTACTTACGCGTGATATTGCATTTGGCGCGGCGGCTGGCTTGGGTCTTCTCGTTTTCCTGCTCTTTAGCATTGGGCGCATTCTCTCAACCCGCGCTGCCGAGCAAATTCAACCCACAGCTCCGCCGCTGGTCAATCTACTGTTACCCAGCGCCTCGGCGACGCTGGGAGCGTTCACTACGCCCGCAATCACACAGGAGTCGATCAATCTGCTGGAACAGCCCACCACCAATCCGGGTCTGGTGGGTGACGCCACTATTCAGGCGGCTAGCACTGGCAATATTGCCGTGCGCCTGCTGGCCACGCAGCGCACCTGGATGCGCGTTATCGTTGATGGGCGCGTTGAATTTGAAGGCCGCACCGTCCCCGGCCAGAGCTATAACTTCGCCGCGGATGGGCAGATTCTCTTGCTCACCGGCAACGCCGCCGCGCTGCGCGTCTTCTATAACGACCAAGACCTGGGCGTTTTAGGAATTTATGGCGAAGTGGTGCAAGTGGTCTTCAATGCTCAAGGCGCGGCCACACCCACGGTTTCCCCCACGCCGACTATCAATCCGCAAATCCTCACCTCGACGGCGGGCGCGGCGCAGACGCCGAGCGCCACGCCTTCGGCAACGGCAACACCAACGCCCACAGTTGACTCGGGCAGCCCCACCCCGTAGAATGGCGTCTTCATGACCGTGGAAAAAAGCTTTCACCTCGTTTCATTGGGCTGCGCCAAGAACACGGTTGACTCCGAGTCAATGGCGCAACTGATGCTGCGCGATGGCTACAGCGCCAGCACCCAAGTGGAAGAAGCCGAAGTGCTGATCGTCAATACCTGCGGCTTTATCGGCCCCGCCCGCGAAGAGTCCTATCAAGTGCTCGGTGAGCTGGCCGCCCAGAAACGCAGCGACCAATGGCTGATCGCGGCGGGCTGCCTTAGCCAGCGCTATGGCGCCGAAGTGATCGAACGCGTGCCCGGTGTGGATGCTTTGCTGGGCACGCGGCGTTGGATGGATATCCTCGACTTGGTGGGCAAGCTGCGCCGCCGCACCGCACCCGAGCCGATCTACCATCTGCCCGAAACAGCCACCACCGTGGGCCGTGACGAGCACGATGTACTGCGCGTTGCTAAACAAGGCTACAGCGCGTATCTCAAGATCGCGGATGGCTGCCGCCGCCCCTGCGCGTTTTGCGCCATTCCGCTTATCAAGGGCACGCTGGTGAGCCGCCCTCTTGACGCCATTCTCACCGAAGCGCGCGCTTTGCAAGATGCCGGTGTGCGCGAGATCAATCTGATCGCGCAAGACAGCACAGATTGGGGCCACGAGTTGGGCC
>JBKJWG010000239.1:0-3305 GCA_046716985.1 Anaerolineales bacterium
ATTCTGAGGCGAGCTCGGCGAGCCGAAGAATCCTCATGACGATGTCTTCGGAGAAACCCGAATCCGCGAACCGCGCAAGGTAATAACCACCAAAAAGATCGCCAGCAAGATTCCCAACCCAAGAAAAGCGTCGTAGACTGAGCGATAATCGCTGAGGAAGGCGAAAGCCAAACCCAGCGGAATCATAGTTAACCGCGCCAGCAGGGCGACGAACGATTCGCCGGTTGCGCGTTGGGCTGAGGGCAGGTTGCGATGCAGGTCCATGAGCAAGATCGGCGCGGCGAAATAAAACGCAGCCAGCGGAAAATAAGTGAAGATCACGCCAAAGACGTTATGCAAAAACGCGCTGGCCAAAAACCCTAGTGCGCTGATCAACACCAGCGCACTATACAGCCGCGCCCGCGGCACCTGCGCCAGGCGCTCGGCGAAACGTCCGCCCATTGCTTCGATCAGATTGCCGACCGTGCCCAGGTAACCGAAGAACAGCAGCGGGATGCCAGCCGCCAGGAAATAAAGCTGGTTGTACTCATCCGCGATCAGGAACGTGGCATTGAGCATGATCCAGATCTGGATCAGCTGCACCAGGCCGGGCTGCTTGAGCATGCCGGCCGCCGTGCTGCGAATGTGCTGCCAGTAGCCCAGCTCCGCGCTGGCGCGATGGAAGCGCGGCTCGCGCAGGCTGAGCGCGGTGAGCAGCGCGGCGCCCGAAACCAACAGCGTAAGCCAGAAGGGCGCTTCGAGTCCGAAGCGCGCCACCAGCATGGCACCCAGGATGCCGCTAGCCATGCCGAAGATACTCGTAACGAAGATGGTGCGTCCCCATTGGCGTGCGTAATCCTTCTCGCGGCCGGCTTCCTTGAGCGTGTCGTAGAGGAACGAGGTGTCGGTGCCGGAGACCAGGGCGCTATGAATGGCGCCAAACACCACGCCGATCACAAAGAAACTTGCATCCTTGGCGATCACCCAGAAATAGGTGTTGAGCATAAGGAAAGATACATTGAGAGCCAGCACGTATTTGCGGCTCCAGCGATCGGAGAGGGCGCCCAGCGGCACCTCAAGCAAGATCACCAGCACGGCGTAAACGATCTCGATCGAGACCATCTGCGTCACCGAGAGGCCGCGCAGCGCCATGAAAGCCTTGTCGATCTCGTAATACAGCACAAAGTGCGCCAGCACATTGAACAACATGAAACGGCGCAGATGCTGGTTTAGTTGGCTGACTTTCACTTAGGCTAAGGCGCCCGCTAGCTCGGGTTCCACTTCATGTTCATATACACGTTGGACCGCTGCAATTCGTCCAGCATCTGTTCGAGCCGCTTTTGACGCGTCTCGGCGCGCTTGGCGCGGTTGATCCAGCCGATGTAATCGTTCTGCTGGTAGGGCGGGCGCAGGTGATATTTATCCATCAGCCCGTGCACTTCGAGCGCGGCGCGCACGTCGGCCGGCATAGGATAATGCGGGCGCTGCAGCTTGGACCAATCTTGGTCGCTCATAAGAATTCGGCTGACTATATTCTAAGGTAGTTTAGCTAAGCTTCTTCCCGAACGGCGCAATCAGATCAACACGTTGCTGTTGTTTTGAAACCTCGATCAAACGATTCAAACGCTTGAGTCTCGTTTCCTCCTGCTTGGCGCTCATTATCCAGTGGCGCATAGTCTTCTGGTAGCCTGGGGGCTGGGCGCTGAAGAATGCCCAGCCTTTCTTGTTAGCCTCAAACTTTTTTACTAGCGGGTTCCAAATCGCTCTAGGCCTGTTCGAACGAATAAACTCCAGATCTTACTTCTGAGCGGCTTTCGAAATCTTTCAACCCAGCCGGCTTCATTTGGCCGGTTTTGACCAGCCGCTTCACGCTGGCGATGTTCTTGTTGCTCCAAATGCTCCAGGGACGCCGCGGGCTGAAGCGGATCATGTAGCTGTGTTCGCCCAGGCGCTTGCGGATGCCGTCTATCCAGCCGAAGCACAGCGCCTGGTCCACCGATTCGGGCCAGGTGACGCTGGGCTTGCCGGTAGCCCGCTTGTGAAAACCCACCCATAGTTCACCGGCCTTATCGTGATTCTTCAGGAACCATTTGCGCAGGTCGGGTGGTTTTGCGAAGAAGGTAGGGCCTGTGCTCATTTCTCCAACAACGAATGTATTTTCAGGATCGTATTCCAGTTGCGCGTGGTGATGTCTCCGCCGAATTCTTTTTCCAGCACAGCCATCGCGTCCACCGTGCCGCTATTAGGTGTCAGCGTGAGCACGCCGATAACTTCGCCTTTATTGACCTTGAGAATAATGTAGTCTCCGTTGAGCGATTTGTGCGGCAGCTTAAGTTTTGATTTCGGCTTTTGCGATAAGAAGGTGACGTACAAACGCGTCTTCGGCGTTACCTTGATCCCCTTGAACGGCTCCGACTTTACTAATTTCTGAATTTCGGCTGCCCTGCGCACGATTACGCGCACATCTAGCCCAAACGTATCCTTGATGATCTTCTCGATCTCGGAGCGCAAATTGTCCTGATCTGTTTCTTTGCTCTCAAAAAATACGTTGCCGCTGGCCAATACCGTCTTTATATTTTTGTATCCCGCCGTTTCGAGCGCCTTGCGCAGCGCGTCCATCTTGATCGTTTTGCCGCCCACATTGATGCCGCGCAAAAACGCGACGTATTGGCTCATTCCGCGCTGATGCCCTCTACGCGGCGATCGGGGATGAACCAAACCGCAGCAACTAGGGCGTAGATGACATACGAGATCCACGGGTTGAAGAACGCCACTGCGATGGCGGCACTGTATAGAAACAACGAAGCGTAACCTTTGAAATCGCTGCCGATCGCTTTGGCGATGGCCGAATCGCGGCCGTGCAGCCCAATGATTGCGCTCACCAATAGGCGGTAGGCGAAGCCCGGCATCAGCAGCGAGATGCCGTAGAGCACCGCTGGCCACTGCGCGCCGGGGTGCGCCCCCATCCAGGCCGTCGTGAATGGCAGCAACGACAGGCAGAACAACAAGAAAAGATTGGCCCACATGATGGCGCCATTGATGTGTTTGGTGGCATGCAGCAAATGATGATGGTTGTTCCAAAAGATGCCGAGCACCACGAAGCTGAGTGCGTAGGTGGCTAGCACCGGCAGCAGCTCGGTCAGCGCGCTTAGCTCCGCGCCGGCCGGGGCGCGCAGTTCTAGCACCATGATGGTGATGATGATGGCCAGCACGCCATCGCTGAAGGTCTCGAGGCGGATCGTGTTCATGACAAGTGCACCGGGCCTACTCCGGCGATGGCGCCGGCATGCTGGCCGCTGGGCGCGAACGAGCCGGCTCATTCGGAT
>JBKJWG010000240.1:0-12470 GCA_046716985.1 Anaerolineales bacterium
CCCATGCGCCAGATCGCCAAAGAGGCCGGGCTCACGCCGGCCAGCATCTACAACCACTTTGCCAGCAAAGAAGAAATCTTCCACCAGGTCATATTGCTCTACCACCCCTATCGAGAGATCCTCCCTGCGCTGAACGCGGCTCAGGGCGATACAGTGGAAGAATTGGTGCAAGACGCGGCCGGGCGCGTGTTCAACATCATCCGCGCCCGCCGCGAGCTGCTGCACTTATTCTTCAGCGAGATCGTCGAATTCGAAGGCGCCCACATCGCCGAGATCTTTAAAATCGTGTTCCCGCAAGTGCAAATATTTTTGGAAAAAGTGTACAAGGCCAACGGTAAATTGCGTCCCATCCCACCGACCAGCGTGTTCTTTTCGCTGATGGGCATGATCATGGCGCAATGGATGCTGGAGACGGCCTTCTTCAAGAACGCGCCCGTCGCTGTTTCCCCGACCCAATTCAAAGATTCGATCGACATTTATTTGCACGGCATTTTGGCCGAGCAAGAAGGAGCGCGATGACATTAGCCATCGAAGCGAAGGGAATCGAAAAGCGCTACGGCCACATCCGCGCCCTGCGCGGCATGGACCTGAGCGTGGCCGAAGGCCAAATCTTCGGCCTGATCGGCGCCAATGGGGCCGGCAAGAGCACCTTTATTAAATTGCTGGTGGGCGCCTCCAAGAGCGATGCCGGCGAACTGCGCGTGCTGGGCCTGCAGCCGCGCAACAAGAATAAAGCCGACCTGCGCCAGCAGATCGGCTACATGCCGCAATCGCCAGCCCTTTACGATGACCTCACCGCGGTCGAGAACCTGCGCTTCTTCGGGCAAGCTCATCGCCTGAACAATCTCAAGCAACAAGTCGAGAACACTTTGGAATTCGTGGAACTCAGCCAGCGCGCCGACGACCCGGTCAGCACGCTTTCTGGTGGCATGAAGCAGCGCGTTTCGCTGGCCTGCGCACTGGTGCACCAACCGCGCCTGCTGCTGCTCGATGAGCCCACCGCCGGCATAGACCTCAAGCTGCGTTCCGCTTTCTGGAAACATTTCAAAGAACTGGCGGCGCGAGGCACCACCATCCTGGTGAGCACGCATCAAATGGACGAAGCCGTGCATTGCAATCAATTAGCCATCATCAGCGAAGGCAACATCCTCACCACCGACACGCCGCAGGGCTTGCTGCAGCGCGGCCATGCGGAGGTGCGCATTTGGCGCGATGGCGTCGGCGAAACGCATTCGCTGCAAAACTATCCCACCGATCTGCCCAAAGCCCTGCAGGCTTATGGCCTCGATCGTAAAGTGGAGCGCATCGAACTGGATGCCAACACGCTGGAACGCATTGTTTTGGAAATGATCGAAAAAGGAGAAATGCCGGGAAATTCCCGGCTTAACTAATGGCTGCCACTCTGCGCCGCACCTTCGCCGTTGCCCAGCGCGTCTTGCGCCAACTGCGCCACGATCACCGCTTCGTGGCGCTGACCCTGATGGTGCCCGTTGCCATCATCTATGTCCTCTATGTCTTTTTCGACAGCCTGCAGAACCCGCTCTTCAGCGCTACGCCTTTCGTGGTGCCGATGGGCGCCTTCATCATTCATTTCCTCACCTTCGTTCTCACGGCCATTGTGCTGGTGCGTGAGCGCGCCACCGAAACGTTGACGCGCATGCTGGTCAACGGCTATGGCCAGGCGGAGATCATTTTTGGTTATCTGCTGGCGTACAGCACGCTGGCTACTTTGCAAAGTTTAGTTGTGCTCACTGAATTGAATCTGCTTTTCGATCTGAACTACAGTTTCGCCACGCTGGCCTCCATTTACTTAATCATGTGGCTGCTGGCCGTGATCAGCATGGCGCTGGGTATTTTTGTTTCGAACTTCGCCAGCAACGAAGGTCAGGTCTTCCCATTTATTCCATTGATTCTATTGCCCTCCATTTTCTTATCGGGCATCATTCTGCCGGTAGACAAGCTGCCCGAGTGGGCTCAGGCGCTCAGCCATTTCACGCCACTCTATTACGCCACCGAAGTGTTGCACGGCTTGGTGGCTGGCGGCAAATTGCTGGACGATATGAATGCTTTGCTTAGCTTGCCTTTATATGGGCTGGCGATCTTGATCTTGGGACGCTTGACCTTGCGCGAAACGAGCTGAGGGAGCGCGTAGATATAATCGGCCGGATGACCGATCAGATATCGCCTGCTTGCTTGCTGCTCGGCCGCCTGCAGCGCGACACGCTGATCAATGCGCAGGGCCAGGCGCTCATCGATCAGCCGGGGGGAAATTTGCTTTATGCTGCCGCTTCCTATCGTTTATGGGGCGATAAACCGGGATTGATCAGCCGCGTGGGCAGCGACTATCCAAATGATTGGCTCGAAATTCTAGAGAGTAAAGGCTTAGATACAGCCGGCATCAAGCGGCTCGCTGAGCCGCACGACCCGCGCCGCTTCACAGCATATAGTGATGTGCTCACCGAGCTCCGCGAAAACCCGATCAAACATTTTGCCAGGATCGGCCAGCCTTTGCCCAAATCCCTTCTCGGCTATCAAGCCCAATCTTTGAAATTAGATTCCAAGAAGGAGCGCGCCGCACTTTCCTTGCGCCAGGAGGACCTACCCGAAAGTTATCGCGGCGCCAAGGCTGCACATTTGTGTCCGCTGGATTATCTCAGCCACAGCCTTATGCCAGCCGCACTGCGCGAAGCCGGCCTGCAAACCATCACGCTGGACGCCGGGCGCGGCTACATGCATCCGGATTTTTGGAATGAGGTCCCGAACCTGGTCAATGGGCTGACAGTGTTCCTCGCCACGGAAGAGCGCTTGATCGGGTTATTTGCCGGGCGCAGCGAAGAGATGTGGGAAATGATCGAGACTGTGGCCAGCTTCAATTGCCAGGCGGTGGTGATCCACAGCGTGACGCGCGGCCAATGGCTGTATGACGCAGCCGGGGGCAAGCGCTATCACATACCTGCCTACCCTTCGCGCCTGGCCGATATCACCAATGCCGGCAGCAGCTTTTGCGGCGGCTTCGCCGCCGGGCTTCTGCGCACGCAGGACCTGCTGCGTGCGGTGCTGTATGGCAACGCCATCAGCTCGCTGGCCATAGAGGGCAGCGGCGCGTTCTACGTGGCCGATAGCCTGCCCGGCCTGGCCGAATCACGCCTGCTTTCGTTACAGCAGGCTGTTCAGGTGATCTAGTTATTCATGGTGGTACTTGAAGGAAAGCTTGACCTTGGTGCGGTAGGCCACCACCTTGCCTTCTTCGATCTGCATATCCATCTGAAGCACTTCGGCAATGCGCAGGTCTTCCAGCGATTTGGCGGCCAGGGAAACTGCGGCCTGGGCAGCCTTCTCCCACGATTCTGAGCTGGTGCCTACCAGCTCGATCACCTTATAAACCGATTCATTAGCCATCTTTAGCTCCTTTCATTTCTTCTTTTTCTTGGCAGCTTTTTTCATTTTTTTTGGGCGGGCCTTTTTAGCCGACGCGCCAAATTTCTCGCGCAGGAATTCTAACGCCATGCGATCGATCTGATCGCCTTGCCCGTTCCAGCGCTCTTCGAGATTTTCGACGCCCACCAAGCCGCGCAAGGCCCTACGCGTGTCTTCATCAAATTGGCCGCTTTGCCGACCTTGGTAATAGCCGGTTCGCTTAAGGATGGCCTGCAATTCGCCAGCTACGTCTGCAAGCGGCACCAGATCTTCTTTGTCCACTGACCCGAAAAATAAGTGATGAATTTTCAGGATGCGGGCCAGCTCTTGGATCGGCTCGGCATGGTCGTCCACGCGCAGATCCAGATAGTGGTCGTTGTTGCCGCCGTAGCCGCGGCCAGCCGCCACCACCAGCACAGCCGCCGACTGGCGCCCACGGCTGTCGCCGCCCGCTTCCTGACCAGCAAGCAGGGCCTGCACCAGCCAATCGGCTAACTCGCCCGGGCCGCGGCGCACTTCTTCGAAACGTTTGGCCATGGCTTCCACGGTACCCGGGATGAGGATGTTGCCCTGGGCGCAAAAGGCCTGGCCGACAATGCCGCCCGCCCAAGCGTGGCAATCCTTGCCCGTGTAGGTAGCTGCGTTGCCCTTAGCATCCACCATACCCACTTGGCGCAAGGCGCGCTCTTCATCTTCATCGGTAAGTTTCTTGATTGCCTCTTCGGCACTAGTCCCTTGCTGCATTAAATCCAGCCCTTGGGGACCGTAAAGATAGTTGGCATAGGACTGGGTGGCTACGGCTCCGGCGCCTGCGCGCGCCGCGGGCACCACCGAGCCCACGCCCAAGAACTTGGATTGCACCGCCAAGCCCCATTCCTGACGGCCGGCATCATAGGCAACGATTGAAAACGTAGCGATTCTCTGCATCCAGTGCTCCTTAGTTTTTAGCTCAATCAGGCCCCTTGAAGGGGCCTTTTTATTCTCAAACCATCTCTCCCTGCAGGCCTTACAGGTCTGCAAAGAGTACTCGCGCCCTATGTATTTGTTACCATAAACTAACTAGAATCTAACCTATATTCGAGTATTCATCAACTCGAAGGATGGTTAGAAGAAATGAAGTCGCTCAGCATCCTCGTCCTCCTCGGAACCCTCAGCGCAATCGTCTTAGGCGCAATTTTCGCCGTTACACCTGTTTTGGCGCAGAACACCGCCGCCCAAAACAGCTCCCCCGAAATCAACTTAGTCAGCCAGCCCGTAGCCCCTGTTACCGGCGAGTCGGCTGTCGTCAGCTTGGGCGTAGAAGCCGCCGCCCCCGTAGCCGAACTCAGCGCCAGCGCTGATCCCGGCGCCGTGTTGGCCAGCACCTTCACAGTTACCTTTGAAAAGGATACTGCAAGCGCTCAGGCCGTGCAAGAGGCTGAGGCTCAAGCCGAAACTGCAGCACAAGAAGCAACCCAAACCAGCTTCGCGAACTTCGTAGCTTCCGTTAGCAATGGCAAAGCCAGCCAGGTGACCGGCATTTACGTCGAGGATGTGCTGGCTTACTCCGTCGTGCGCCAGCCCAGCGGCAACGCCGCTTTCGTCAGCGAGAACGCCGGCGAAGTGACCCAGTTCGGCTTAGCTGCCCAGTACGGCAGCCAGGCTTTCCTGGCCCACAATTATTTGGCCGGCGCTTCCTTCTCCACTTTATCCCAAGGCCAGATCGTCACAGTCGTTTACGGCGATGGCAGCAGCCAGCAGTTCCGCATCGAAAGCATCAAGCGCTACCAGGCCCTCTCCCCCGACTCCACCCAGTCCAGCTTCGTGGACCTGGAGACCGGCAAGCAATTATCCGTTTCGAACCTGTTCTACACCGTCTACAACAGCGACAATTCCGTCGTGCTGCAGACCTGCATTTCCCAGGATGGCATAAGCACCTGGGGTCGTTTGTTCATCACCGCAGTCCCGCTAAGCTGAGCGAGCTGCTGCGGCTGAGGAGCCGTAGCTTGGGGCTGTAACGAAATCCCCGCTTGAGGAGGCGGGGATTTTTATTCAGGCACAGAGCTGGAGCTAAATTCTAATTAGCACAGGGTTGAAGATCCAGGTTCTTCGGAAGAAATCGTTATAAGGATTCTTCCCTTCGCTTCGCTCGAGGGCAGGCTCTGCGCCGAGCGCTCCTCAGAATGACAAATAAAATGAGGCGAGGATTTTTTCCTTAATCGTCGACCTGAATATCAACTAGCACATCATTTTCGTCAAAGACAAATACTGTTTGACCGCCCAAAAAGAAGGCGTTGAATTTATAAGTATCGCTCACAGCAGTGATGCCAAAATCTTTGGCATCACCGGATGCCACCCAATAGTCATCCAAGAGGTTTCTCACTTCAATGCGAGTGAAGACGCCAATATGAAATGTGCCCCGAAGCAGGCCCGAATAACTGTCAGTTGGGTGGCAGACGTGTTTTGAAATGGAGCTTCTACGCAGATCTAAACACAAGTTAGTTTTTACCAATGTTTCCGACACATATACAAGAAAAAACGCTAGCAAAGCGGTCACGATCAAAAAAGCAAGGACAACTGCAATTCGTCTAAAAGATCTCATCCTAATTGGCGCGCCTACCCACTGTCTCCATTTCGAATCGGCACCGCCACCACTACCACGCGGTGCGTGTTGCTCTCGTAAGGCCAGCACGTGATCAACGTGATGCGCTCGTCTTCGGTGGGCTGGATCCATTCGGCGTTGGCCAGGCGCACTTCGAGCGGCTGGTTGCGCTCGGGCAGGACGGCTGTGTACACGATCACGTAACTAAACACTTGGTCGCCGGAATAAACATCGATGCGGTCACCGGTTTGCAGGCGATACACATCACGGAAGACCTCGCCCTTGATGTTGTGGTGGCCATTCAACACGGTGTTGCCCGGCACGCCCAACCCCACCGAAGTCTCGTGCCAGCCTACGGCGCGGTAGTCGGGCGCCAGCCATTGTTGGTAGAGCTTTCCTTCAAAGGTCAACTCAGCATAATCAATGGGGATGATGCTGGCATCCAGCCCGATGGAAGAGATCACGATGCGATCGGGCGGCTCGCCCGGCTGTGGTGTGGGCGTCACTTCGCCCGGCAGCGGCGTGGGGAACGGCTCTGCGGTCGGCTGGCCGTCCAGGGAGACCGACTGCGGGTCAGCCTGCTGGCCCTCAGCGGCGTAGACCGGCAAGAAGCCGGCCTCTAGCTGATCGTCGGCGGCCAGGTCGATGGTTGGCGGGGAGATGACCACATCGATAATGCTCCTGCCGAAAGCAAGGAACACCACCAATAATCCAAGGTAAACCATGATCTCAATAGAGCGGCTGGAGTCTTTTTTGGGCTGGCTGGCTTGCATGGCTCGCTTTTTCTTCCTTGAACGACGGCATATTGTACGGCAGGGGCTACTAAAACGGGGCCTCTTTGGAAAAAAGGCCCCGTTCTTTGTTTCGTTTAATTTGCGTTGAACTCGTCTTTAGTCTTCGTCCTCATCCTCGTCGTCATCATCTTCATCATGGTCACGGTCCAGCTTCATGCCGATGCCCAGCAGGATCAGGGCGAAGCCGAAGATACCGATGCCCAGGTTGAGGAACATGCTGTCGCGGAAGATGGCGGGCAACTCAATGCCGGTGACCGGGATCAGCACGCCAGGCGTTACGGTGGGAGTTAGCGTAGCGGTGGGAGCTTGGCCACACAACTGGCCGTTGTTATTGGTGGTCAGCGACTTGCTGGTGCCATCGGTCGGGTCGATCCACAGGATGGCAACTGTGTTGGGCAGAGCTCCATCGACTGGCGTCTCGAAGGTGATGATGCCGTTGGCCGGCACGGCGATGGGTCCGCCGGAGGCGCTGCCGCCCACCACCCACCAAACGAAGCTGATGGCGCTGGCGTTGGCGTTGCTGACCTGCCAACGCAGGGTGCCCGGATCGATGGGGCACATGCCGACGAAGGTGACACCGGCGCCGGTGACCGGTACGAAGACGGTCGGGGTCGGGGTGAAAGTAGCGGTAAAGGTGGCTGTGATCACAGGCGGCGTGTTAGACGGAGTCGGGGTATTCGAAGGCGTGGGCGTAATGCTGGGCGTATTGCTCGGCGTCGGCGTGTTGGACGGCGTGGGTGTGTTCGACGGGGTGTTGCTGGGCGTAGGTGTATTCGACGGCGTCGGGCTGATGCTGGGCGTGGGCGTGTTGGTAGGAGTATTTGACGGAGTAGGGGTATTTGAGGGCGTTGGCGTGTTACTAGGCGTCGGTGTGTTGGTAGGCGTGTTGCTGGGCGTCGGGCTGGTGCTCGGCGTGGGTGTATTCGAGGGGGTCGGTGTATTGCTCGGCGTCGAAGTAGGCGTGTTGGTCGGCGTATTGGTCGGGGTGTTGCTGGGTGTTGGCGTGTTACTAGGCGTCGGTGTGTTCGAAGGCGTTGGTGTGTTGGTAGGCGTGTTGGTGGGAGTAGGTGTGTTCGAAGGCGTATTGGTAGGCGTGGGGCTGCTGCTCGGAGTGGGTGTGTTGGTAGGTGTGTTGGTCGGCGTCGGCGTATTGGATGGGGTCGGTGTGTTCGTAGGTGTGTTAGTAGGCGTCGGCGTGTTGGATGGCGTCGGCGTATTGGTAGGTGTATTGGTCGGTGTATTGGTCGGGGTATTGGTCGGTGTATTGGTCGGCGTTGGCGTGTTGCTGGGCGTCGGAGTATTCGACGGAGTGGGTGTGTTCGTGGGTGTGTTGGTAGGCGTCGGAGTGTTAGTCGGCGTGGGAGTATTGGTTGGAGTATTGGTAGGTGTAGGCGTGTTGCTAGGCGTCGGCGTGTTCGATGGAGTTGGCGTATTCGTTTTTGTAGGCGTGTTAGACGGGGTCGGCGTTGGGGTACTAGTCTGAGGAGGCGGGCAAACGTGCACGCCGCTGGTCCCCGATGTCATTGAGAATTTGTTGGTGGTTGAGTACCAGCCACCAACGAAGATACCGTTGCTCAATGAGGACGTCTGACCGCTGCTGTCTCCAGTTGTTAACCAATAGCCTGTAAAGAATCCACCACCGCTAAAGTTGGCCCCGCCGTTGATCAGCGAACTACCCACATATGGACCTTGTGGATAGGGCGAAGGTGGATTCGACCCGCCGCCCGACGAATTAATATCGCCTGCGACGTGGACGAAGTTGCCTGGCGTTAGCGCACCTTTTGGAACAATTGCGCCGCCACTCTGGAACTTGACCTGACCCTGGTAACCGTTTCCAAAATTAGCGTCTGTGTCCCAACGTAAAACAAACACGTCTCCCTGGTCACCAGTAATTTCGATCTGGGAAGATACCTGCATACCGGACGTTACGTTTATGACAAAGGTTTCGGAAACACCATTTTGCGTGTTAAGTCCATGCAAAGAAATGGCCGAACGATTTTCATAGCCAGGCGTGACCGTCATGGCATTGATCTGCGCAAAGGAAGCATTGAGCTGTGCCTCGAGGCTGCTGATGCGAGCAACTTCATTCAGCGCTGCAAAAGCCTGACCGGGATTGTCGTCAACAATCTTCTGCCAGGCACTTAATGTACTGTCGTTGGTATAGATCGTGCCCGCGTAGGGAACCGTACCCGAAGTTCGCTCTTGAGCAGAGATACCGTCCACTCCTACGTCGCCGGCGAATCCTTTGGAGGCTGATTGCCAATTGGCATCGACGCTGCCATCCGCGAAAAACAGCAGATAGTTAGTAAGGGTACCTAAATTGACCTTGACCAAACCACCTAGCGCGCTGATAGCCGGGCACGAGGTACCAACTGGAGGAGTTGAGGTACTCGTGGGCGTAAATGTGGATGTCGGTGTGTTTGACGGAGTTGGAGTAGCTGTTGAAGTACTCCCACAGGCTGAAGAAGGATTAGTAAATTCAATCAACATTTCAGGCAAACTGCTGCTGGAACCCGATTTATCTGTGAAATCGTGCCATGGATCGCTGTGCACGGAAGGATCCCAGGGCTGGGTGTCAATCACTTCAAATGCTACGACGCCCAGTGTTTCACCTTGCAAATTACCTTGCAGCGGTCCGTAATTAATGCTGATATCGCTATCGTAGACGATAGCTTGAAAGATGCCGCCTACTAAGGCCTGAATTTCGGCCGTATCGAAGGGATCTACATTCGGAATATGATCCAAGCTGCTTTGAGGAATTGAGGCAGCCCAGAAATCGGCAAGCGTGTACGGAGAAGGCCAGCTGGACGGGAGGAAAAAGAGACCTTCGTCGGAGGTTTGCCCCGAAGGAATAAACACCCGCTCACCGATGCCCGCCGAGTTATCACGTAAAACAGATCTCTGCCCAATTGCAGAAATATCATCGTTCACCCCGGCAGCTGAACTAAAGCCGTGAGCGGCAGAAAAAACGTCTAGCGTATTAATGCCATTATCGATGGCATCCTCATCCATAACCAGGCAGCCTGTACCGGTGAAGACCGTAATAGGAGCATTGAATGTGACTGTGTTGGTGACAGTAACTGTGTTGGTGGGCGTAAGCGACGGAGTGGAAGTATCCGTGGCGGTGTTTTCAGGCGTAGAGGTCGATGTGGGCGTCGCTTCTGGGGTAGGCGTCCCGGAAGGCGCGGATGTGGTAGTGGGCAGATCGGTGGTTGTGGAAGATGGCTCTTCAGTCGGGGTCGGGGTACAAGGAACTTCAATATCATCCACAACACAGATTTCCTGCTGGGCTGCATTAGTTTTTCCGAGATCGGCCATGGCGGAGGAGAACGCAAAAATAGCAAGCATCAAAGTAATGCCTGCTGCTCCAAGCCAAACAGATTTACGATCAGTTGTTTTTTTCAAACCCGCCCTATCCTGCACCGGCTAACTGATAACCAAAGCGGGTCTTGTTCAAAATAAGTACAGGTTGACTTGGATTCTTTTCAATTTTCTGGCGCAACAAATACACGATCCATTTGATGCGCTCGCGGATCTTATCGTTATCTTCGCCCCACACATCCTTGGCCAGCTGCTCATACGAGACCGGCTTGGGGTGATGTTTGGCGAGGACTTCCAGCACTGCAAATTCGCGAGGGGTCAGGTCGATCAGCGACTCGCGCAGGCTCACCTGGTGAGTTTGCAGATCGATCGAAAGGCCCTGATCGGGGAAGACTAAATTGGAGACGGGCAGGTGCGGGCCAGCGCGGCGCATGGCGGCTTCGATGCGGGCAACAACTTCGTCGCCCATGAAAGGCTTGGAAACATAATCATCGGCACCCTCACGCAGACCGCGCACGACCACATCCTTTTGGCTGAGCGCTGAAAGAATGATGATGGGCGCATCCGTGATTGCACGCAGCTGGCTGAGGGTTTCCCAGCCATCCATCTCGGGCATCATCAGATCGAGCAGAACGATGTTGGGGTTAGTGTCCATCCATTTGCGAATGGCTTGTTTGCCATCCATGGCGCCGACCACATTCATGCCGGCACGGCGCAAGGTGAGCTTAAGCAAATTGAGCGTGTCCGGGTCGTCTTCAACGACCAGCACCACGCGCTGGCTGCTTAAATCCTGCACGGCGTCCAGATCCAAGCCGGCCGCCTGTGCATTTGCATTTGTTGCGGAGATTTCCTTTTCAGTCATCAACACTCGTTCGTCTCGCTAATCGTTCCTTTTTGTTAACCTGCTACCCCCAAATATGGGGGTAAGGTTGAAATCTACCTGTATCTTGGGACGATTTCAACTCGATTTCCATTCTTTTTCGACTAATTACAACAACATAATAACACATGCTTACAAAAATGCAAGCACCAACCGGTACTACCCTATTCTTTCGTTAGGTACTTTGGCTATTCCGAAAGCTCAACATACTTTGTCCCCCCGCCCAAGCTGAAGACCCCATCCGGGTCATAGGCTATATTAATGGCCGAGGAGCCTGTAGTCTCCCCTTTGTAGACAATTATTTGAGAGTCCAGTGTGATTGCGCCGGAGGAACCTGAGAGCTTTATTTCTGATATCGGCGCATAAATTGTACCGGCCAGATAGGAAAGACTTCCTCCCGAAAGCTCTATGTTGTTGCCGTTGGTCCGCTCGTAAAATATCAGCAAACCCTTATAACTGCCCGAAGTTGGAGCAGACAAGCTGAAGGTTCCGCCGCCAGTCAGCTTGACACTGCCCTTTCGAAGATATAGGAAAACGCCACTGCCGGTAATGTTGCTGGATCCGCCCGAGGAAGAAAAATCGCCTGTATCCACATAATACGTTCCGGGGTTGAGGGTTAGCTGCCCACCCCCAGAAACCTTAATCTCGCAATACTTGCCCGGGTCGATCGTGTCACTGCCACCTGATAATGAATAGGGTATGCACGCACCACCTGGATCGGTGGGGTCAGGCAGCGAAGCTAGTGGATCAACAATAGCTGCAACACCGATAGTTGGGGTGGGTGAAACGGCCGAGGGGTCCCAAACGTCGTAGTTGCCGACAATCGATATAGCATCAGATATTATTGACGCGCTACCTGAAAGTTTTAAAGCCTGGTTTCGATTGGAGTTGACAAATACTCCGCCTGTCACGTTCATCACACTGCTACCAGTACCCGTCAGCGCCTGGTCATCATTCTCACTCAACACAATCAGCCCATAGCCCCCACCCGCGGGTGCCCCTGGCGTGGTCCCGCAATGCCCAACCGCACGTGAGGTGGTCTCGAGGATTCCCGAATAGATTAATTGCGCAAAAGCCGGGGTTTCCTTTTTCGATATAAAAACTTCGACATAATCATCGTCACCTGCGTTGGGCCCTTGGCTTGGGGGGTAATGGACTGTGACCGTATTGGAAATACCATCGTTATTAAATTCATTTTGCAATGCGGAAGACAGGCTGGCACTAACCACACTAGTGTCTGCGCAAATAGCACGAGCGCCAGCCAGGGCAGCGTTATCCGCCCCACTTTGCGTATGACGCCTACTTTGGTACAGATTACCACCATCGACAGCCAGCGCGGTGATCGCCAGCACGCCAACAATCAAAAGGACTAGTAAAACGATTACCTGACCAGCTTCAGAACGGGTCTTTTCCAAGCAAGCTCCTAAGGAGTAGGGGTCCGGGACGGCGTAGGCGTTCGCGACGGCGTAGGCGTTCG
>JBKJWG010000241.1:0-5486 GCA_046716985.1 Anaerolineales bacterium
GCAGCGCGCTGGCGAGCTGCAAAACCGCCACCGCGCCCAGCAGCGCGGCGCCGCGCCAATAAGCCCCGCGCAGTGCGGGCATCTCCCGCACAAGCTGGGCACCGCCCCACCCCGCAATCAGCAGCAGCGGTGGCAGCGCAGGCAATAGATAACGATCGAACTTCTTGTCGCCAAGGGTCATGAACGACATAAATAAAAGTGCAAAGATCAGCATCTTTGCAATAACAGGCAAATCGATTAATTGATTAATCGATTTGCGCTTTCGTATTACTGCGTAGACCGCCAGCATCAAGCCCACCACTGTCAGCGGTGTGCTGCGCCACAGAAAACTGATCAGATAAAAGATCCAACCGGCTATGCCGAAATCGCCGTTTGGATAGATCTGTCCATTGAAAAAGAGTGGTCCGCTGAATTCGCCCTGGGCGGACCCCAGCGCGTAGCCGAACATTTGCTGCAAGATCTGCATCGGCGCGGACCACAGAGCCGGAAAGAAAACAAACAGAACCAATAAAGCGATCAAGCCCCAAAGAACGAACTTGCGTAACCAAAAAACCGAATTTCTTTTTTTGCCTTCCTGCCAAATTTTCCATACAGCCAAACCGAAAATGAATGGGAGCAAAAACCAGCCAGGGGTCTTCGTTAGCAGGGTCAAACCCGCAGCCACCGCCGAAACGATCAACGACGCGGTTCGGCGTCGATGGATGAAATCGAGGAAAGCCAAAACCGACAGCAGCATAAAGCTAGCCAGCAAGCCGTCCAGGTGCAGCAGTCGCTGATGGGCGATAGTGAAAGGATCCAGCGCGATCAGCGCCATTCCCGCTGCCGCGGCGGGCTCGCCCAGCAGCCGGCGAGCGAATGGCCAGGCTGCGGCAAACGCGGCGGCGTGCACAAGCACCAGCACCAGCCGCCCCGCACCCAGCACTTCCATCGGGTTAACGCCGCGATTTTCCATCAGGCGCACGAGCTCCGCGTCGTGCACACCATCCGGCTCGCCGATGTGGGCGTATTCCGGAAATTTGAGCCAAAAGCCGGCCGCCCCCGCCCACTGGGTGACGATGCCCGGATGCTCGCTTTGAAAGGTATTGGCCCAATCGCCATTGCGGACCGCCAAATAAAAATTCGCCGAGCGCCGCAGCCACAACGCCTCGTCGGTGGTGACAAAGCGCCCCAATGCGGGCGCGCGCATAGCCAAGAAGACTAGCAACAAGCCGAGCGGCAATAGCCAGTTCAGCAATTTAGATTTGTTCGATGCCTTGGTTTTTGAGCGGTTTTGGGGCATAGCTCTGGTGCGGCGAGATTATAGCTTGCGACGCCTTGACAAGTTTTTTGGCAGCCGTCTAGCTTGACAAAGCTCAATTGAACTTGAAAAGAAATCGTTCTTGCGTACAATATAGAACACTTGTTCTGTTCTCTTACCCCTTGGGGGATGAATGATCAAAACCACGTTACCCGCCAAGCAAGCTGTTTCAAAGATCGTATCCGAATATCGCATCCTGGCCGGCACTTCGCAAAAGCGCGCCACGCTGCGCGAATTCGCTGCCGCCCTGAGCGAAGCTCTGCAGAGCGCGGGCCGCAGCGTTTCCTATCAAAGTGTCAAGAATTGGGGCGACCGGCGTTACCTGCCGGATGCCTTCTCAATGCTGCGCCTTGCGCAAGCAGCCCATTACGATTGGCGCGGCGATTTCGCCGGCGACATTCTTGCCGCCATGGAGCCAGAGAGTTACGAGCCGGTCACAGAGATCGGGCGGCGGGCACTGCGTGCTAGTCAGGATTTGGTAATCAAGATTGGGGGATCTACAAATGGCAACGGACACAAAAGTTGAAACTGCACAGGTGGAAATTCGTCGCGAAGAATTCTTTGCCTGCGGCTGCACAACAGCCAGGATTGAAAGCAGACGGCTAGAGGAAGCAGGCATTCGCAAATGCGTGGGACATGGGGACAAGTTGGCAAAAATAGTTGTGACGACCGAATACAAGTCTGTGGAGTGGAATAAGTTGTAACTTGTAATAACTCGATGTAGCAACCCGCCTTCTCTTACCTGTCATTCTGAGCGAAGCGAAGAATCCACCCGAATCTTTCTTATATCCGCAAGCCGAAACGCAGTGGAGTTGTTTCACTTGTTCCCCGCCCATCTTTCCGAGCGCAGCGAGGAAACCCTTTGCCATAGCAACTCCCTCCAAGCGGCCATTGCCAGCCCACGCCGCGGTTGCGCGAAGGGCGCGGAACCTCTAAAATGAACATGCGACTTTTTGTCTAGGTGACTAGACAAAAGTCCGCTTTCTCATGTGGACCCTTACCGTTCGTTCCCCTGATACAAAGCCGGTCGAATACATCCTCAAGCCAGGGCCTAACAGCATTGGCAGGCGCCAGGATAACGACATCGTCATCGCCGACGAAGCTGCCTCGCGCCAGCATGCGCAGATCCACCTGGATATGAAGACCAACACCGTCACCATCCGCGATCTAGGTAGCCGCAACGGCACTTTTATAAACCGCCGCCGCCTCACCGAAAAATTCGATTTCAAACTCAATCCCAACGACGTGGTACGCATTGGCCTCTTTGAGATCCTGGTAATCTTGCAGGCTACAGCCGAAGAAGAAGCCGCGCCGCCCGGCTTCCAGCCCTTCAGTCGCGAGTTGCTGCTCGAATCCTTCGACAACCATGCTGTGCTGCTATATGAGGTCATCCAGCAGCTCAACAACATTCTAGACGTGGATGTGGCCCTAAAGGAAGTCTCTCGCCTGCTGCGCCTCACCCTGGGCGCGGATAAATGCCAGGTGATCCTGGCCGAAGATTTCAACCGCCTGCAAGAACTGGGCTTCCCACGCACCATTGCCCAAGCCGCTATCGACCGACGCAGCACGGTGTTGCTGCCCAGCAAAGAGCCGGAAAGTAAAGCCCTGCTCAGTGATAGCGCCAAGAACCTACGCGTGCACACTGCGCTATGCGTGCCCGTTGTGAGCGCCGATAAGACCATCGCGCTGATTTATATTTACAAAACGCGTTCGGACACGCGTCACTTCACCCAGCGCGATATGCAGCTGGCTGTCGCCGTCGGCCACTTGGCTGCGCTCACTATCGAACGCGTCAGCCTGATAGAGCGCGTGCGAGAAGAGAACCGCATTCGCCAGTTGCTGCAGCGTTTCGTAGCTCCCGCCGAGGCCGAGTTCCTGCTGCGCAGCTATCTCACCAACGGCAGCCTGCCCGGACTTACCGAACAGCGCTGCACCGTAATGTTCGCCGATATTGCCGGCTCGAACAGCATGGCCGAACGTCTAGGCGCCAAAAAATTTGGCGCCCTCTTGGAACGCTATTATCAAGATGTTACCGACATCATCTTTCAATATGGCGGCTTACTGGATAAATATCTGGGCGATGGTGTCATGGCCGTCTTTGGCATGACCGGCACGCGCAGCGAACCCGAGATTCAAGCCGTCGCGGCCGGGCAAGAGATCCTCAACCTGCTCAAGGCACGCTACCGCACGAGCGACAATCACATCGACGTGGGTATAGGCGTCAACACCGGCAATGTAGTGGCTGGTTACGTGAGCACCAAGGAGCGCGTGGAACTCACTATTCTGGGCGACACGGTCAATGTAGCGGCCGGCCTGCAGTCGCTGGCGCGGCCGAACCGCATCCTCATCGGGCCGGAGACATTTGAAAAAGTGAAGAAGAGTTTCACGATCGAAAATTTGGGCCCAACGCAGATCAAAGACCGCAGCCAGTTGATCGAGATTTTCGAGGTGATGTCTAAGTAGGCAGTTTGCCCAGATGATAAACTTTGGGCATGCAAGCCGTTCCATTTCAAGACGAATATCTTGAGGCCCGCGCCGATTGCTGGGGCTGCGGCCGCAATAATTCCAACGGATTACACATCAAGAGTTTTTGGGACGGCGACGAAGCCGTAGCTCATTTCCAACCACAGAGCTATTTCACCGGCCATAAGGGTGTATTGAACGGCGGCATCATCGCCACGTTGATGGATTGTCATTGCATGGGCTTGGCCATGGCCCACGCCCACCGCGCCGAAGGCCGCGAGATCGGCAGCCAACCGCTGATCACCTATGTGACCGCCTCGCTCAAAGTGGACTATTTGAAGCCCACACCGCTCACTGATAAGCCCGTTGAATTGCGTGCTCGCGTCGAAAAGATAGACGGCCGGAAGACTTGGATGAAGTGCAGCCTGTACGCCGCCGGCGTGGAGGCCGCTCGAGGCGAGGTGCTCGGCGTGCGCATCGCCGAACCGCCGCAACCAGCCAGTTGACTATGAAGCTTTCCTACCACCCTACCTTCGCCCAATTTTCAGATAACTACTTAGCTACTTATTACAGTGGTGGTGTAAGTACCCTGCGGCGCATCGCCGGCGGGCCGGCCTTAATGTTGGCTAGCGTGCTGCTGATCGTATTCGTCTTCGACCGCGTAGATTCCTGGTTGCTGCGTGCGCCGGTCATTTTGGTCGGGTTGGCGATTTTCTTCTTTGGGCTTAGCTATGCCATCGGGCCCTTATTCAATGTTTTTCTGGTCTCGCTGCGTAAGGACCAGCTTTTTGGCAACGAGAAATCGCTGACCACCCTGGAATTGCACGCCGAGGATTTAAGTGTTGACGAAAATGGGGAACAGGTGAGGCTGCCGCTTACCAAGATCAAATCGGTGCAGCATCGCAAGGAAAGCACCTGGATCCTGACTCACGGCGACACATTGATCTATGTCCCGCGCGAAGGGCTCCTGTCGGGCGATCACGACAAGTTCGTGCAAGCTCTCGAAGAAAAGATCGCTCCGAAAGAAGAGGAGCAGGAATAAAAAGAGCGCCGCGATTGCGGCGCTCTTTTTTATTAGCCGTTTATCTGTTTAGTTGCAATCAAAAACCCGCGTCTTATTTTGGTCGGCGTGCAGCACACCTTCGTCGAGGGCGCCGCTGCAAGCATAGTGGCCCCATTCGTATTCACCCTTCAGGATGCTCACGGTCTTGCTGCCTCCAGCGGGGATAATGAAAACATACTCGTAGGGACCTTCAAGCCAGATCTTCATGGTGCTGCCAGTCTTGTTCACCAGCTTAATAGCGACAAGCTTAAGGATCTTACCCACATCTTCAGTGTTAGGCGCCTTGGTGCCGGGGCCGCCTTTATCGCCGCACTCGGGCATGATCCAAGTTTTATTCTTGGTTAGATCGATCTGGCCCTTGACCATTACTCCACATGCGGTCAGGCGGTAATCATACATGCCGGCAATGGGGGTCATGATCTTGGTGGTTTGTTTCTCGATCACCATGTAATAGGCACGCCCGCTACCATCCTGGGAATACAAGCGGATGGTGATGCTGCGATCTGCGCGGTTTTCCACGCGGAAACGCACAAGGTCATCGGCTGCCTGCACTTGTGTGGGGGCCACGCTCAACAGCAACGCGGCCGCCAGCAGGGCCAAAACAATTTTTCTCGACAGATGCAACGTTTTCATCCAAATGCTCCTTTTAGCAGGGCGTTAATC
>JBKJWG010000242.1:0-2536 GCA_046716985.1 Anaerolineales bacterium
TTGTTTTACTTGCCAAGGAAATTAGGACCTGAACCAACCGATTATGTTGCGGACGGCCAAGGCGATCACAACGACGCCCAGGTAAACCGAGAAGAACTGCAGCATAGCGCTCAGATAGTCCCCGACATTCGGGATCACGCTGAAGGGCTGAATGGTTACCGATGTGAGAATCACACCTACTGCGAGGAGAATAAAATGATGCTCATCTTCCTTGCGGATGTGCAAATAACCACCGACCAACCCAAGCACGATCAACAGGTAGATCAACCACGTTTGCACATTGGGGTCTGTGCTAGTGGGCAGCGCAACAAACAAGCCACCCAACAGTGAAACTGCGACGCCGACCAAAAAGATCCAGCGGCCGGCCGGGGCGAGATCGACTGGCCCTGATTTTCCTCTTCTGCTTGCCATTTACCTTGCCTCCTAAAAAAGAAATGTTGAGATGAATGCCGAAGACCGAACTATAACGGTTTATCGCTCGCTGCGCCAGCCAAATCTTGCGAGCTTTTAATACTTGCTTTCGAATAGCTGATTCAGTTGCCTGACTTGCTCACGCTCCAGGCGGCCATTTCCATCACCTTTGATCACCAACTGTTTTAGCTTCTTGATCGACGCCGTGGGTAGGGGCGCATCAGCGGCCTGAACTTCGGTTGAGTCTTCTACAAAGACCAGCGCGGCCTGCACATGCAGTGGCCCGCCTTTCCAGTTCTTCTGCAAAAAGCCATCCAAGAATTCGGCTTCCAGTGAAGCTTCTTGAACAGGGCGGCCGATGCCTTCCTGCAGGAAGCGCCCCAAGAAACGACTGCCTTGCACACGCCAGCGTTTGCGTTTGGCGTCATAGGTGACAATTCCCGTAGTGTGGCGCGGCAGCAAGATCCACAAGCCGCTCGGGCCAACCAGCAAATGCGAGACGGGGCTGCGGTAGTGGTACACCGTGTAGTTGTCGTCCAGCGATTTTAGGGCCCGGCTGATAGCCAGGTCTGGCCGCTTGTTCCAGCGGCCGAAATAGCTGCCGATCTGCGTAAAGATCACACCTCCCAGCAGCAAAAGCAAATATTGTCCAAAAGGCGCGTCGGAACTGAATAGGACGTAGACCGAAGCCAGCAGCAAAAACATACCGGTCAGATTAGCGACCAGTGCAAAACGCGCGTTGCGCCGGTATAAATTCTCGTTGGCTTGAATGCGCATAAATTATTCCGTGTGGGGCAGCTCGGTCAGCTGACCTAAACCTTGTTCGATGGCGGTGCGCAGCGAAGCGAGCAGGCCGACCTCGACTGAATGGCGTGCAAGCCGGATGGCGCTGAACAGGGCGCGCTGGTCCGAGCGCCCGTGGGCTACGAAGATGAGGCCGTTAATGCCGAGCAGTGGAGCGGCGCCCACTTCTGCAGGATCCAGATCTTTGCGCAGTTCGCGGATTGCCGGCTTGGCCAGCAGTCCCCCAAGCATGGTTAATGGCGACTTCATCAGTTCTTCGCGCAACCGATCGGTGATCAACTTGGCGATGGCCTCGCTGGCCTTGACCAGGATGTTGCCGGTGAAGCCGTCGGTAACGACCACGTCGGCCGCGCCGCCGAAAAGCTCTTTACCCTCCACGTTGCCGATGAAATTGAGTCCGCTGGCTTGCAGCAATGGATAGGTGGCTTTGACCAACTCATTTCCTTTTCCGGCTTCTTCGCCGTTGGAGAGCAATCCCACGCGCGGATTCTTGACGCCCAAGACTTGCTCGGCGTAAACGGCGCCCATCAAGGCGAATTGCAAAAGATATTCGGGTTTGCATTCGGCGTTGGCGCCGATATCCAGCACCGCGCAGCGGCCGCCTTTGACCGGAAAGAACACCGAGAGGGCAGGGCGCTTGAGTCCGCTGAGCCGGCCTAAGCGTGCCAACCCGATGGCCATGGCGCCGCCGGTGTTGCCGGCGGTGACGAAAGCTTCGGCCTTGCCATCTTTGACGAGGTCAATGCCGACGCCCATAGAATTCTGCACTTTGCGCAGCGAGCCCGGCGAAATATGGTCGCTCATTTCGAAGACCTCGGGCGCGTGGATGATCTCGATGCCCTCGGCGCGCTTGCCGAGCAGTTCGAGCAGCCGCGGCCGGTCGCCGACCAGGATCAGCCCGTCGCCGAAATGGCGCACGGCTTCCACGGCCGCTTCGACTTCGGGCTGCGGGTGTTTATCGCTGCCCATGGCATCCAGCACAATACGCATCAAATATCCTTTTGTTTCACCGGAAAAAGAACCAGTAGACTAAAAATACTGCTAGCAAGATTATGACTAATATAAGTAGATTTGCAACGACCCTTAAGGATGAGCGAATCACTGTTACGCCATTCTCGGAACTTCGCGTTGCTGCTGGGAAACAAGGCTACGGCAATTGCAACGATCGCGTCCAAGACAATTTCTAGAATAAGTCCCATGGGCCGGTTCTATTAATTTGCAATAATAACAGGGCCGCTTGACTAGCAAGTTCGGCGCATTATAATACTCCGTTCCGCGCTCGTGCTGGAACTGGTAGACAGGCATGGTTGAGGGCCATGTG
>JBKJWG010000243.1:0-6532 GCA_046716985.1 Anaerolineales bacterium
GTTAAACAGTGTTCGAGTATTGAAGAATTTGGTGAAATAACTCAAGCCCAGCGCACGCACGCCGATGACTTGCGTGCTGAACACAGACACCAACGCCAGCGCTAATGTAAAGTTCAGGTCGGTGGAAACCACACGCACGAAAGGCACAACGCCCGCGGCGCATTCGGGGTCCCCGCTCACTGCCACGACTTCCCGCCCGGCAATGTGAGTGAGAGTGTCGAAATTGCACAGTTCTGGGTTTTCGATGTGATGCTCATCGAGAAGTCCCACGCTATCGACACCCGGGATCAACTCCATCGTATTTACCACGAAGACCAGCAGCATGATGGTAGCGAAGAATGGAAAGATGGTTTTGGTCCACTTGCCCGCGTTGGTTGCGGTCAAGTTATACAGTGCCTCGACCAAGCCTTCTAGCGCGCCGCTGATGCCGCGCGGGATCATGCTCTTCGAACGAGTCGAGACCAAAACGGCAAATGCCAACAAGAAAACAATGATGTCGGCGATGATGATGCCGACGAAGGTGTTGCTCAAGTAGACCGGTGCATTAAGTAGCGGAATTGTGAAGATCGGTTCCGCTAAGAGATTCTCAGCCGGCACCTGGAAGTGCGGCTGGATCGGCACGTAGCGGCTGGAAAAGATCACGCTGGCGATGATCAAGATCAACACCAACCAGCGATAGAAACCCCAGCGCCACCAAGCTCTCTTTTTCTCTTCAGTCAAGGTCTTTTCCCTTTTTCGAAGCAGATTTCTTTTGAACGTCCTCGAATGACATCTTGGAAGTGGTCCAGCGCACTACGAAAAACATCACGTACAGGCTGACCGGCAAGCTCAGCAGCATGATCCCAAGTGTAAACCAAGGTTTGCTGCCTAAACTGCTATCCAGCCAGAGCCCAAAGAACATGGCTGCCACGGTGATTAGCACCGTTAGGCACCCCACGTTGGCTGTGAGCACAGCCAGAGCCATATTGCGGCTGTAACGCCCGCGTTCTGGCTTCGGGGGCCTTTTGAAGCTCACTATTAGAGAATTATATCACAATCCAAAATGCTGTCAAACCAAGCCTAAAAAAGGCCGGCGGCACTAGTGATTGCTAGGTTGTACCAAGGGGCCAGGACGATTCCAAGAAACAAGATCATCAAAACCGAAACGACCAGCGCCACTTTGTGCGAGCCGAGCGCGGGCACGGGCTTCTCGTCTTTGGCCGGTAGCAGATAGACGACTTTGAGCACGATCAAATAATAGTAGAGGCCAACGATCGAATTGAGCACGCCTAAGACGGCCAGCCAAACCAAACCTGACTCGATCGCCGCGGCGAACACCAATATTTTGGCGATGAAGCCGCCCAAGGGCGGCACGCCCGCCAGCGAAAGGAAGGCAACCAGCAGCGCCAGCGCCAGGCCAGGTGAACGCCTGCTCAAGCCCGCGTAATCTGCAATTTCATCGGAACCGATATGGTGCCAGACAATGATGACGACGGCAAAAGCGGCCAAGTTGGTTACTGCGTAAGCGAGGAAGTAATACACCACGCTGGCCACGCCAAGCTGCGAAGCGGCGGCGATGCCGAGCAGCGCGTAGCCCGCATGCGCAATCGAGGAATACGCCAGCAGGCGCTTGATGTTCTTTTGGGTCAGCGCCACCACGTTGCCGACCGTCATCGAGAGTACCGCGGAAATGCCGATAATATTTTGCCAGTCGGTCAGGATGCTAGGGAAGACGGCGAGCATTACGCGCGCCAGCACGGCGAAGCCAGCCGCCTTGGACGCGGTGGAGAGGAACGCGGTCACTGGGGTGGGCGCGCCTTCGTAAACATCGGGCGCCCAGAAATGCAGCGGCACCAGGGCGACCATGAAACCGAAGCCCAGTAAGACCAGCAACAGCGCCCCGACCAACACCGGGCCGGGTACCGCACCGGCGGTGATGGCCGCCGCCATGGCGTAAATGTTGCTGGTGCCGGCAAAGCCATATAGCAGGCTGAAGCCATACAACATCACCGCAGTGGTCATGGCGCCGAACAACAAATACTTAAAGCCAGATTCGGTGGACTTGTCGTCCTCGGTCATGAAGCCGGCCAAGATATAGAGCGGGATCGAGGTAGTCTCGATGGCAAGGAACAGCATCACCAAGTCAGCCGAAGCCGCCATCAACGTCATGCCAAGAGTGGAAGTAAGCAGCAAAACGTAGAACTCGCCCTTGCGCCACACGTTTGGCCAGCCGACGGTCAGCAATGTAGTAATGAAAGCCGAACCCAGAAATAGCAATTTGAAAATAAAAGCGAGCCAATCATGGCGCAGCATGCCGCCCCACAGCAATTCAGAATCTGCGCCCGGTTGCGCGAATAATATGGTGAGCACGAACGTGGCGCCCAAACCGGCGGCCGTCAACCACGCCAGCACGCCGCGTTGTTTCTCGGCGACGAGCAGGTCGACCACGAAGACGATCCCCACCAGCACCAGCAGCGAGATCTCAGGCAGGATGGCTAGCAGCATGGCGGAGCTGATCGACCCGAACATTAGGCTCCTCCCAGCAAGGCTAGCACGTAGCTCATTCCGCTTTGCACCATAGGCACGATCACGCCCGGGAAGATACCGATGCCGATCATGACGGTGCACAGGACGCCCAGTGCCAGTTTCTCTGAGCGCGTGATGTCATGCATGTGGCCTTCGAGTTCAGCCGGCAGCTCGCCGAAGAAAACGCGGCCAACCGCGCGCAATATGTAAGCCGCAGTGACAGCGATCGAGATAGCTGCCACGATAGCGATCCAGGCGTAACCACCATTCCACAAGCCCATGAAAATGGGGAACTCGGCAATGAAGCCGGAGAAGCCCGGCATGCCCATCGAAACCAGGCCGCCGATAATGAACGCCACTGCCGCGAAGGGCATAACTTTGATCAGGCCGCCGAGTTTGGGAATCTCGCGCGTGTGGGCTTGGTCATAGATCAAGCCGACCACAGCAAAGAAGAGGGCTGTCATCACACCGTGCGAAACCATTTGCACACCCGCACCGAGTAAGCCTTGCGGCGTGAGCGTGGCAAAACCCATTGCCACAAGACCCATGTGCGAAACAGACGAAAAGCCGATCATATATTTGAAATCGGTCTGCACCATGGCAATGAAAGCCCCATAGACCACGTTCACTAGCGTGAGCAAAATGATCCACCACATGTGCGTTTGCGCGCCGATCGGCAGCAACATAATGCCGACCCGCAAAGCCGCGAACGCGCCCAGCTTCATCAGCACGCCGGCGTGGAACATGGAGACCGCGGTGGGCGCGGCCACGTGGCCGTCCGGACTCCAGTTATGGAACGGGAAGATGCCCCCCAGGATGGCAAAGCCGAAGAAAACAAAGGGGAACCACAAGTTTTGGAACTCAGGCGTGAAGTTGGCCGCTTCCAGCGCGATCATGTCAAAGGTATGCAGGCCCGAAGCGAAGTACATGGCCAGCCCACCGACCAAGGCGATCACCGAGCCGATAAACAAGTAAAGAGTAAGCTTCATCGCCGCGTATTCACGGGTCTGCTTCCAGCCCCACAATGCGATAAGCAAATACATGGGGAAGACAGCGATCTCATAAAAAAAGAACAGGGCGAACATATCCAGCGAGACGAACACGCCGAATACACCGCTGGCCAGGATAAACAGGAAAGCAAAGAATTCACGTGGGCGGTCATCGATGTGCTGGGAAATGATCACCCCAGTGAAGATGACCACACCTGTCAGCAGCACAAGTGGTGCGGAGATGCCGTCAACCGCTACGTGATAGGAAATGCCCAAGTCGGGCAGCCAGTTGTATTGCTCTTCAAACTGGTAGCGTGCGCCGTTGATATCGAAGCTGAAGTACACGATCAGCGAGAGCAAAAAAGCTAGCAACGCCACGCCCAAGGCGAAGCGATAGATCACATCACGGCGCTTGGGTGGCAGGAACAGCAACACCACGCCCGACAAAATGGGCAGGAAAACAATTGCGCTTAGGAACGGAAACTGCATCGCTTCACCTAACTCAACCAAAGAATGTGACGACAGCTTGATTGATCACGTTGAGCAGCCAGGCCGGCCAAAAGCCGAGCAGCAACATCAGGGCCACCAGCGGCGCCAGCACCAACAGCTCGCGGCGGTTGATCTCGCTCAAGTGGCCCTTCCATTTTTCGTTCAATGGGCCATGTAAGGTCTTGGAGATACCCTTCAAAATATAGGCGCCGGTAAAGAATAGGCCGATCATGCTCAGCGCGGTATACACAGTGAACACAGGCCAGGCGCCGCGCACCACCAGAAATTCTGAGACAAAGCCGTTGAGCCCGGGCAAGCCCAGCGAAGCCATCGAGCTAAAAATGAGCAGCCCGCCGAATACCGGCATCAGCGGGAAGAGGCCGCCCCACTCTTCCAGGTTGCGCGTGTGGGTGCGCTCGTAGATCACGCCGACCAAGAAGAACATGGCCGCCGCCGAAATGCCATGGTTGAACATTTGCAAGATGGCGCCGTTGAGCGCCAAGGTGGCATCTTGCGTGCCGGCCGAAAACGCGGCCGCGGCGATGCCCAGCACCACAAAGCCCATATGGTTTACCGAGGAATACGCCACCAGTCGTTTGAAATCCGTTTGCGCCCAGGCAGATAGTGCGCCGAAAATAATCGCTGCAGTAGCTAAAAATGCCAGCGCGCCGGCATATTGGTGCGCTTGCTCAGGGTAAAGTGGCAGCACCAGACGCAAGAAGCCGTAGGCACCCAGCTTCAGCAGCACGCCAGCCAGGATCATAGAGCCTGCCGTGGGCGCTTCTGTATGCGCATCGGGCAGCCAGGTATGGAACGGCCACACGGGGATCTTGATGGCGAAGGCAATAGCGAAGGCCCAGAAGGCGACGGCCTTCACGGTCTCGATGGGCAAGCCAAACAGCGAGCCAGTCAAAGTGGGCCAGCTCTGGAAGAGCGCAATAAGGTCAAAGGTGCCGGAAACCACCCCCAGCATTTGGATGGCCAGCAGCAAGCCCAGCGAACCGGCCATGGTGTAGATAATGAACTTGAACGAGGCGTAGCGGCGAGCGCTGACCTTCATCCCGTTCCACAGCTCACGTTCCCCAGTTGGGCTGCCCCATTGGTCGATCAGGAAGAACATCGGCACCAAGCCGATTTCCCAGAAGACGAAGAACAGCAACAGGTCCAGCGAAAGGAACACGCCCAGCATGCCCGTTTCCAGCGCTAAGAACAGCGCCATGTACGGCTTCACCTTTTCTTCAATTGTGAATGAGGCTAGCAACGCCAGCGGAGTCAGCAGTGTGGTCAACAACACCATGCTGAGAGAAAGGCCATCCACGCCGAGATGAAAACTGGAGTTGATCGCCGGATACCAATTGAGTTGCTCCTGGAAACGGAAGCCATCAGCTTCCGGCGCCGCGCCGAAGCCAAACCACGCGATCAGTGTAAAGACCAACGGCAGCAAGCTGAGCAGCAACGCCGCGCGGCGCAGCAAATTCTTGTTTTCGCCGGGCAGCAAAAGCACGATCAGCGCCGCCAGCAGCGGGCTGAACAAAATAAATGTGAGGATGTGAGCGTTCAAAAAGTCCATATCAGTTTCTGCGGCCTACCGCAGCACCGTATACAAGTAATAGAAAAGTCCGCCGAAGGTGACAAAGGCGACCAAGATCAGATATTGCTGCACTTCGCCGGTCTGGATCCTGCGCAACGTGCGCCCGAACGACTGCGTCACCGACGCGGTGAAATCGCCGAAGCCGTTGATTACGGGCGTATCAAATTTATTGCGGAAAATTCCGCCGAGCGCCAAAGCAGTGCGCGCCAGCCAATGCAAGAAGCCATCGATCACGTGCCGGTCAAGGAACAGATAGGAAAACTGTTCGGCCATGGCGCGCGCGGGTCGCACAAAGATTTTGTCATACAGTTCATCGAAGTAATATTTATTTTCGAGCAGTGCATAGATAGGACCAAGCGGCTTGCGCAGTGGGTCTTGTGCGCCGGCGCCGCGATAAACCAAATAGCCGAGGCCCAAGCCGCCCAGCGCGACGGCCAGCGAAACCAGAAGCGGAACAATGTTGAACTCCGCAGCTTCGGGGTGCTCGAGCAGCGTGCCGCCCACAAATTCGTGGAACCAACTCGGCAGCAAGCCACCGATTACCGGGAAATGTTCGGGGATGCCCACCCAGCCGGCGCCGATGGCGAACACAGACAGCACCACCAGCGGAATGGTCATCACGCGTGAGTTCTCGTTGGCATGTTCGGCCGCTTTCGTGCGCGGCTGGCCCAAGAAGGTCAGCGTGATCTGGCGCATTGTGTAGAACGCGGTCAGCAACGCGGCGATGGCCAATGTAGCGAATACGAGCAGGTGTCCATGACCAAATGCGTCAGCCAGAATTTCATCTTTGGACCAGAAGCCAGCGGTGATGAACGGAAAACCCGAGAGCGCCAGACCACCGATCAAGAAGGTCCAGAATGTGATCGGCATCTTCTTCCTGAGCCCGCCCATGTTGAACATGTCTTGTGGGTCGATGTGCTCACCAGTGTGCAGCACGCCGTTCTCGACACCATGGATC
>JBKJWG010000244.1:0-5063 GCA_046716985.1 Anaerolineales bacterium
GTGTTGCCCTGGTCGGCGCGGGCGAACTGCCTTTTGCTATCGTTTCGGGCGAACAGGTCTTACTGGCTCGCGCTCAAGGCTTGCCAGTGGTCTATGTAGCCGCCTGGTACCAGGACTTTCCTGTGGCGGTGATCGCGAAAGCGGAGAGCGGCATCGAACTTCCGGCTGACCTGGTGGGAACGCGAATTGGGTTGCCGGGTCTGTTTGGCGCCAACTACATCGGCTTGCGCGCGCTGCTACGCGAATCAAGCATTTCCGAAGGCGACGTCACACTGGATTCGATCGGCTTCAATCAATTGCAGGCGCTCGTCGCTGATCAGGAAGATGCCGTGGTCGGCTACGTGAATAATGAGCCGATCCAGCTCGCCGCGCAAGGCTACGATGTAAATGTCATCCGCGTTGCCGATTATGTTTCCCTGGCGGCCAATGGCGTGCTCACCAACCAGAATATGATCGCTGAGCATCCAGAGCAGGTGCGCGCTTTCGTCGCCGCCTTCCTGCATGGCTTGGCCGATACGATTGCCGATCCTGATGCGGCTTACGAAATTAGCAAGGGTTATGTCGAATCTCTGGCCAATGCCGATGAGGCTGTGCAAAAGCAAGTCTTGGCGCTCTCCATCGAGCTCTGGCAAGCTGACCAGCTCGGCCATTCGGATCCGGCCGCCTGGGAGAACATGCAAATCGTGCTGATCGATATGGGCCTCCTCCCCGAGACGCTTAATCTCAACGCGGCCTACACTAACGAATTTCTGCCGGCTGAATAATGGCTGCACAGCGTTCCCAGTCTCCGATAATCGAACTCGACCAGCTGAGTTCCGCTTATCGCGACCGCAACGGAACGCTGCATGTGTTGCGTAAAGTTTCCTTTTCCGCCCAGCGCGGCCAGTTCGTTTGCATCCTCGGTCCCTCTGGCGCCGGCAAATCGACCTTGCTGCGGATCATGGCCGGCTTATTGCCAGCGGACTCCGGCCGCGTGCAGCTCAACGGCCGCCTGGTGCGCGGGCCGCAGGCAGGCGTTGGCATCGTTTTTCAAGATGCCAACCTGATGCCCTGGCGCACTGCTTTACAAAACATCGCGCTGCCGCTTGAGGTGAAAGGCGGCAATGGCCAAGCCAACAAACGAGCCCGAGACCTGGTTTCCCTCGTCGGCTTGAAAGGCTTTGAAGCCGCGCTGCCTGCGGACCTTTCCGGCGGCATGGCGCAACGCGTGGCCATTGCCCGCGCATTGGTGCAAGACCCGGACATCCTACTCATGGACGAACCCTTCGGCTCGCTGGATGCCATCACCCGCGAGCGCATGGGCGATGAGCTGCTGCGCATCTGGGGCTTGCAGCATAAAACTGTTCTCATGGTTACGCACGATATCAATGAAGCCCTCTATCTTGCCGACCGCGTGATCGTGCTGAGCGCCCGCCCGGCGCGGATCAAGCTCGATTTGCAAGTCAAATTGCCGCGCCCACGTAAGCCATCGGTGCGCTATACCGCCGCCTTCGGCAAAATGGCTGCGAGGCTTCGGGCGGCTATCGAATAGCTAGCTAACTTGTCAAGTAGTTGTTGTTGCTACCCCCTGGGGCTAGTGAAATGGGAGTAGTAATAACTTGACAAGAGTAGAAGTAGAGGGGAGTTGTTATTATTATCACGCTCGGGGGCCTAAGGTTTGTTACACGTGACAACTTTGGCGCGAGATATTAATAGCAGGTTCCCAGCTTTTGTGGGGGATGAGAGAGAAAAATCAAAGTGGTTGATGCGGCTACGGCAAACGGTATAATCTCTCGAAAGTGAGAGATTGCACACATGAGTAGCACAACACTCGCACGTCCTATAACTTCAGGATTAGGTCGCAAGAAATTTCTGATCAGCGGTCTAGTTATCTTAGCCGCAGTAATCTATTTGATCATCTCTTCCACTGCAGCCGGCGCTCAATTCTTCTTCACAGTCGATGAGTTGCAAACTCGCGGCGCCGCCGCAGTGGGTAGGCCGGCGCGTGTCTCCGGCGCGGTGCTCGGCGATAGTATCCAATATGATCCTGAAACGCTCACCCTGAGCTTCACCATCGTGCACATGCCAGCCGACAGCCAGCTGGTCAACGACGAAGGCGGCCTAGCGGATGCGCTGCACGCGGCCGTGATCGATACTAGCCGCAATCGGCTGCAGATCGTTTATGTTGGCGTGCGACCCGATTTGCTGAAAGATGAAGCGCAGGCCATCGTCTCCGGCGAACTGGGGGAGGACGGCGTGTTCTACGCCAATGAGCTGCTGCTGCGCTGCCCCACGCGTTACGAGCAAGCCCTGCCCGGCCAGGTGGATGGCTAGCTCGCGGCGCAGTTTTTCCATTTCCTAAAAATGGTTGATGATCTTGGTTTTTTTGCGCTGCTGATCGCTTTTCTGCTGGCGCTGTATAGCTGCATCGCAGCTTTCTACGGCCAGTGGCGCGGGGCGCCGCAATGGGTGTTGAGCGCGCGCTCGGCCACCTTGCTCACTTTTCCTTTGCTAACTCTCTCGGCCTTTAGCCTTATTTATTCCCTCATAAATCTAGATTTCCAAATGCAATATGTAGCCCATGTCACCAGCAACAGCATGCCGATCTACCTGCGCGCCACCGCCCTGTGGGGCGGGCAGGCGGGCTCGCTGCTCTTCTGGTCCTGGCTTATGTCCGCGTTTGCCGGCGCGGTGATGCTGCGCGATTGGCGGCGTGACCGTGACCTGCAGCCCTGGGTCATCATCGTCTCCATGCTCACACTGGCCTTCTTCCTTTCGCTGATCATCTTTTTCGAAAACCCATTCTTGCGCTTGTGGGAGGGCGTTACCGGCGCGGTGTTCGCCGCGCTGTGGCAACCTAGCGGCGCGGTCCCTTACATTCCGTTTGACGGCAATGGGCTCAATCCTTTGCTGCGTCACCCGGGCATGATCATTCATCCGCCCATGCTGTATACGGGCTTCGTCTCCTTTGTCATTCCGTTCGCCTTCGCCATCGCCGCGCTGGGAACCGGTCGCAGCGACGACCGCTGGATCCGCGTCACGCGCCGCTGGACGCTGATCGCCTGGCTGTTCCTTTCGCTCGGCCTGCTGCTCGGCAGCCGCTGGGCCTACGACGTGCTGGGCTGGGGCGGCTATTGGGGCTGGGATCCTGTGGAGATCGCCGCCTTCATGCCGTGGTTAGCGGGCACTGCCTTCTTGCATTCGGTCATGATCCAGGAGAAGCGCGGCCTGTTCAAACATTGGAACATGTTGCTGATCATCCTGACTTATTCGTTGGTCATCTTCGGGACTTTCCTCACTCGCTCCGGTGTGCTTTCTTCCGTGCACGCTTTTGCGCAAAGCGCCATCGGACCCCTGTTCTTCGTCTTTATTTCCGTTACTTTTATCGCTTCGCTCTTGCTACTGAGCCGGCGCTGGCAGTCGTTGAAGTCCGACGCCGAAATGACTTCGCTGCTTTCGCGCGAAGCGCTTTTCCTCGTGAACAACCTGCTCTTCATAAGTATCCTGTTCATCTGTTTTCTGGGCGTTATCTATCCCCTCATCAGCGAAGCCAGCGGGGCGATCGGCCAGGCTATTCCTGCCTTGAGCGGCATCTTCAGCGGCCAACGCATCACGGTCGGGCCTATCTTTTACGAGCGCGCTACCGGCCCGCTGTGGGCCGCATTGCTCTTGTTGATGGGCATCGCGCCACTCTCCGCATGGCGCGCTTCAACTGCGCGTACATTGGGCCGTGCCATGTGGAAGCCTTTCATCGCCTCGCTAGTTGTTCTTGCGGCGCTGTTGATTTCTGGCGTGCGCCAGCCCGGCGCGCTGCTTGCCTTCTGGCTGTGCGCATTCGTTTTCCTTGTCACACTCTACGAATTTTGGCGCGGCGCGCGGGCGCGTACTGCCAAGGGCGAAAGCTTGCCCTTGGCGTTTTGGAACCTGATCGGGCGCAACCGCCGCCGCTATGGCGGCTACACCATCCACATCGGCGTGATCCTGATCGCGGTCGGTATCGTCGGCATCGAATTCTTTCAGCAACAGACCCAAGGCAGCATCGGGGTGGGAGAAAGTTTGTCGTTGGCTGGATACAACCTCGAGTACGAATCACTTGCCGAATTTGAAACCGCGGACGGCCGCCTGGTCGATCGCGCCGTGGTGAATGTGTACAAGGGCAATCAGTTCGTCGCCGAGCTGCACCCGCGCCGCGACTATTACTACGAATCCCAACAAGCTATGACCATCCCCGGCCTGCACAGCACGATGGAAGATGACGTGTACGTGCTGCTGGTCGAGTGGGAGCCTCTCACCGCAGAGCGCGCCACCTTCAAGATCTACGTCAACCCGCTGGTGAATTGGGTCTGGTTGGGCGGCTTCGTCTTCATCGCTGGCACGCTGGTGGCCGCCTGGCCCGAAGCCGAGCCGGCTCTCGTGCAAGTGCGTGGCCGCCGGCAAGCGCGGCTCAGTGCGCAACGCCCATGAAGCGCGTCGCTCTCGTTTTGATCCTTGTATTTTCGTTCGGCTTCATCGTTGGCCGCGCCGTGGCGCAGGGCGAAACGCCGCCCACGCCCAGCCCGGATGAAGTCAATGCCATCGCCCATAACCTATATTGCCCCGTGTGCGCTAACGTGCCGCTGGATGCGTGCGGCACGGCCGCCTGCGCCCAGTGGCGTCAGCAGATCGCTGATCTCATGACGCAGGGCTACAGCGAGCAGCAGATCTACGATTATTTTGCGCAGCAATATGGTCCTGGCGTGCTGGCCGCGCCGCCCGCGCAGGGTCTAAACTGGCTGGTCTACATTTTGCCTCCGGCTGCGGTGCTGCTGGCTGCCTTTCTGCTGTGGCGCGGCCTAGCCGCCTGGAAGCGCAAGGCACCGATCACAGCCAAAGCAAGCGCCGCGCACCGTGATAAATACAGTCAGCAAATCGAAGAAGAACTCAAAGCGCGCCGATGAGCGAAGCTAAAAAAACAAAAACCTCCATTTGGGGTCGTGTACTGGCCTGGCTGCTACTACTTGGCCTGCTTGCTTTGGTCGCGGTGCAATTGCAAACCTCAATGCGCGGCGTGCTCACTCGGGGCGAGGCCGCGCCGGCTTTCAGCC
>JBKJWG010000245.1:0-3000 GCA_046716985.1 Anaerolineales bacterium
ATTGTAAGCCTGCCAGCGGTTTATGCTACGCAAATGGTTGGCCGGCAGCGGGATGGCCGGGAAACGATCCGCAAGCCAGACTACAGGCGGAATTGCACTAAGAGGGATGCGGATGAATGGTGGTCGTCTGCCGGCTACTTTGGCGGTAGTGTTGATGGCTGCGCGTATGGTGGTGTTGTGCCCCCCGAGAATGTAGCGCTCGACGGATTTGCCGCGCTTGGCGGCCTCGATATGCGCGGCGGCCACATCGCGTACATCGACAACGTTCACTGGCGCCGGCAGCCAAATGATCGCATACCCGTTAGCAACGAGCAATAGCAATCCGCCAAGTGTGAGGTGTACATCGCCAGGGCCAAATACAGCAGTGGGATTAGTAACGACAACTTCGAAGTCTTTGCTGCCAGCGGCCAATGCCATCTGTTCCATTGTGGCTTTGGTTTCGTAATAGACGCTTTCAGGAAAATCGCCGAGTGTGTAGATATCGCGCTCGTCCGCCAGCCGGTTGCTGCCGGTTGCCGGATTGCCGATGGTGGTCAGCGATGAGGTGTAGACGAGTCGGCGAACGCCGGCGTTTTTGGCTGCAGTCAGCACGCTCGACATTTCGGCGCGGGCCGCGGCCATATGTTCCTGCATGGTCTTTGTGTGTTCGCGGCGCGGATAATAAGCCGCGGCGTGAAATAGAACCTCGGCCCCTTGCATGGCCCGGCTCAATGAGTCGCCATCGTTCAGGTCGCCGAGGTGCCAATGCACTGAGTTTTCGGCGCCCAGGTGTCCGCTGGAATTCTCATCACGGCGCAAACCCTCCACCTGCCAGCCGGCGACCAGGGCGGCCTTGGCGATGTGGCCACCAATGAAACCAGTTGCGCCAGTGACGAAAACCTTCATATTTTTAATTATAGGTGAATAGTGGGGCTATACTCCCGTTATGTCTGCACGATCTGTTATTGAAAGCGAAGTGCTGGCCTGGCCGGGCACCAGCGCGCATCCACACCGCTTCGGCGGTGTCGAGTTTCAACTGGGGACGCGCGAGATCGGCCACCTGCACGGCAATACACTGCTCGATATTCCATTTCCGACTAAAGTGCACGATGAATTGATCGCCGCGGGTTTAGCGCAGCCGCATCATGTGTTACCGGGAAGCGGCTGGATCTCGTTTCGCATCCGCAAAGAAGCGGATGTGCAAGCCGCGATAGCTTTACTTGAACGTTCGTACGATATCGCCAATACAAAGAAAGCGAAGTAGATGACTGTCCAGAAGCGCCTACGTCCCGTTCTTACCGGCTTTAACCTATTTGTACGAGAAGAAGCGTTCAGCGGCGTTCTCTTGTTGGCCGCCGTGCTCATTGCGCTGGTCTGGGCTAATTCGTCGATTGGATCAAGTTATGACGCCTTGTGGAAAACTCCGCTCAATATTTCCGTCGGACCATATTCAGTTGCGATGTCTTTGCAAGACTGGATCAATGATGGCCTGATGGCAATTTTCTTTCTAGTAGTTGGATTGGAGATCAAACGTGAGATCCTGGTGGGCGAGCTCTCACAACCCCGCCAAGCATTGTTTCCGGTTGTGGCTGCTCTTGGCGGCATGCTAGTCCCCGCAATCATCTTTTTAACAATGAACCCAAGCGCACCTGCTCGAAATGGCTGGGGCGTCCCTATGGCAACCGACATTGCTTTTGCGTTAGGTGTGTTGGCGCTGCTTGGCAAGCGTGTGCCAATCAGCTTGAAAGTATTCTTGGCTGCAGCCGCCATCGTTGATGATATTGGTGCAGTCCTCGTGATTGCGATCTTTTACAGTGCTGGTATCCATTGGGTGAGTTTGATGGCCGGCCTCATTGTTTTGCTAATGCTGTTACTTATCAATCGGGGCGGAGTGGACACGCCGCTACCTTATGCGCTGCTTGGGATTATGCTTTGGCTGGCCTTCTTGCATTCCGGTATTCACCCAACCGTAGCGGGCGTGTTGCTGGCTGCCTGCATTCCAACTGGTCAGCGCATCGCTGGGACCAGATTCGTCGCGCAAGCCCGCTCTTACATAGACGCCTTCTCAAATGCAAACAAGGGCCATATCTTGGGAAACAAAGAACAACAAGATGCTCTAGAAGCTCTGGAAACCGCGGCGGAGTATGTGGCCTCGCCACTGCGACAGCTCGAACATGCTTTTCACCCTTGGGTCGTTTATGTGATCATGCCGGTTTTTGCTCTGGCTAATGCGGGCGTCCATTTGCCCGCCCAATTGTTCGCGTCCTTGACCACGCCGGTGAGTCTAGGCGTGTTATTGAGCCTCGTATTGGGCAAGCAAATCGGCATTTTTGGACTACCCTGGCTGTTATCGCGAGCCGGCTGGTTGAATAAACCGCGCAGCCTGGAATGGCGGCAGGTTTATGGGGCGGCATGGTTGGGCGGCATCGGCTTCACCATGTCTTTGTTCATCACACACATAGCATTTGGAGAAAGTGATCTCGCTCTCTTCGCCAAACTGGGGGTCCTGGCGGCCTCGGTCTTGGCTGCGCTAGGCGGCAGTATTGTTTTGCTGATTGCGAGCAAGCGCAAACAATGAAGTATTTCAGATCCTATGACATCGCTAGGAAGCAGAAACCGACCGGAGCATAAGCCCCTTGATTGTACATGGGTATGCAGGTAAGTGACCAACGTTACGAATGAAAACGGCCCGTCTAAAAGACGGGCCGTTTTTTCTTTCCTTTGACGAATCCTGCCTAGGTCCGCGCTCCGAAAAGTCCTCGTCTGACAGCCAGGGCAATGCTTGTCAGCAGAACCCAGAATGGGAACGCAATAGTAGATCCGAAACCCAACAGGTCCGTCAACTCGGTAATCGGTGTCTGCACGAAGTCAAGCAAGGCTATCAGTGCAGCGCTACCCAGAATTACTCCGAGCCACCCAAGCCAGCGCGGAAGGGCGCTGTGCCTCAGAATGAGCACCGATACGCTGAGCATCAGTAGGCCGCGCCAAACGGTCGAGGTGTAGATGAGCAGATTCAGTGAA
>JBKJWG010000246.1:0-15430 GCA_046716985.1 Anaerolineales bacterium
CCCTGAGACCGGTCGGCCAGCCATCACCTACGACTGGTATCGGGCTTTCATCCAGGGCATGCTGGACGCCCAGGCCTACACCTGGTTTGCCAAGCTGGTGGTTTACGGTGAGCTGCTCGTCGGCATCGCCCTGATCCTGGGCGCCTTCACCGGCATCGCCGCCTTCTTTGGCGGATTCATGAATTGGAATTTCATGATGGCTGGCTCGGCCAGCTCCAACCCGCTGCTCTTCGTGGCCGCCCTGGGGATTGTGATGGCCTGGAAGATCGCTGGCTACATCGGCTTGGATTACTTCCTACTGCCCCTGATCGGAACCCCCTGGAGCAGGAAAACTAAGGGGAGCATCTAACTGAGAATTCATCCTCCAAAAAGGGCCTGCTTAGCAGGCCCCTTTTGCACTTGTTCAGTAATCCATAGTTTAGAGGTCCAATGTTGACCTATTTCTTCGAACAAGTTATCGACCATTCGCCTCTCGTCCAAGGCCTCGCAGGTGGTGTCATCATCGCTTTGTTTAATACGTTTGGCGCATTGCTCATTCTTGCCTGGCGCAATCCCAGCCAACGGACACTTAACTTCGGACTCGGCTTGGCCGCCGGCGTGATGCTGAGTGCCAGTTTCACCAGCCTGATCCTGCCCGGTATCGAATATGGCGGTATCTGGCCAGTGATGGCTGGGATTTCGCTGGGGGCGATTGTGTTGGCCCTCGCCGATCAATGGATCCCGCACCTGCATGTGATCAAAGGTCAAGAGGGTGGCAATGCTTCAGCTCGCAAAGCGGTGTGGCTCTTCATCATTGCTATCACGCTGCACAATATGCCGGAGGGTTTGGCTGTTGGTGTTGGGTTTGGCTCTGGCGATCTGAGTAATGCAATTCCCCTCATGTTGGCGATAGGCATACAAAATATCCCCGAAGGATTTGCGATTGCCATCTCTGCGCGCAATGCAGGCATGGCTTCCACTTCCTATGCAATGGTTTCCGGGATCCGCTCCGGCCTGGTGGAAATTCCATTGGCCATGCTTGGCGCCTGGGCCGTCCAGTTTGCCCGTCCTATCTTGCCTTATGCAATGGGCTTTGCCGCGGGAGCTATGCTATATGTCATCAGCAACGAGATCATCCCCGAAACGCATCGCACGGGGCAGCACCGCATCGCAACGGGAGGCTTGTTGCTTGGTTTGATGCTCATGCTCTACCTGGACATTTCGTTGGGCTAAAGCTCCCACCAGCGGCACCTGCACTGCTCTCAATCAAGCCATTTGTCCCTGGACCTTACCTACACTTGACCCTATTGATAGCGAACTCTATATCAGATACTAAGTTGGCAATTTGCTTCGTTTTTCCGAAACTATAAGAATGGCAACTAGAAAGGAAATGAAAATGACTGACCTAAAGCCCGAAGGGAAACACTTTACAGCCGAACAAGCTCGCGGGATTGGAATAGCTCTCGGTATAGATTGGAGCCGCTTCGATGTTGAGCAATTCCGAATGGGATTGGATGTTGAACTGGAGCACGGCTCACACGATCCGTTTACTGACGTGACCCACGACGACCCCATCATCACTGGCAAGATCGCGCTTGCCCACCTCAATGAATTTTCAGACTATTACACTCGTCTGGAAAAAATGGAACATGAAGCTGAAGAGGAACAAATCCCTAAACTGGGCTGAGGTTAATAGAGTGTGATATGAGCATCTTTAAGGATAAGGTAGCTTTAGTTACAGGCGGCAGTACCGGCATCGGCCGGGCCACAGCCGTCGATTTTGCGCGCAAAGGTGCCAACGTGGTTGTGGCCGATGTCAACATGCATGAAGGCAATAAAACCGTTGCCATGATCGAAGACGCTCACGGCCAGGCGACTTTTATACAAGTCGACGTTTCCCAACCCAAGGGCGTTAAAGACATGGTTGCGCAAACCATAAAAGCCTATGGGCGCCTGGATTTCGCTTGCAACAATGCCGGTATCGAAGGCGTCTCTGTGCCGCTGGCAGAAATGGAAGTCGCTGACTGGCAGCGCGTGATCGACGTCAATCTCACCGGAGTTTTTCTTTGCATGAAGTTTGAAATCGCAGAGATGCTAAAGTCCGGCAGCGGAGCTATCGTGAATATGGCCTCGATCTTGGGGCAGGTCGGCTTCGCCAATGCGGCTGCCTACACTGCCGCCAAGCACGGCATTCTGGGGCTCACCAAAGTAGCCGCGCTCGAGTATTCAGCCCAGGGTATTCGCGTTAACGCAGTCTGCCCGGCCTTTATTGCTACGCCAATGCTAGAGCGTGCCGGTATCACTACGGACGAAACTCTACGCAAAGCGATGGAAGCAATGCACCCAATTGGGCGCCTGGGCGAACCAGATGAAATCGCCAAGGTGGTCACCTGGCTGTGCTCGCCGGACGCGTCATTTGTGGCCGGGGAAGGCATGCTTGTGGACGGAGGGTTCGTAGCGCGCTAGGACAAGAGTCGCTATTGCTTGTCTGCCGATGACAAGCGGAGGCTAAAAAAGGACAAATACCTCTGCTGGTGATCTGCAGCAGACCTTAACATTTGGGTATCTCGTCGCTTATCAAGGAGGCGTAAAAATGGCACGAACTATGAATGCAGTTCGTAAGGCAGCCCACACCTATCATCTGTCGCAAAGTGTTCAGATCGCCGCATCTCCGGCGGCTGTCTTTGCCCACGTTGACGATATTCACAACACAGGCTGGCATATGGAAAAGAGTTCTATGCCGCTAATGGGCAGCAAGATGAATGTGGAAGTGCTATCAGATAACCACTCGGGCTTGGGAGCTACTTACCGCTGGACTGGACAGGTCCTTGGCATGCCCCTTGACTTTACTGAAACAGTGGTCAAGTGGGTGCCCAACAAGGAAAGAGTCTGGCGCACCATTGGTGAGCCCAAGATCATTATCATGGACAATTATGAGATGGCCTTCGTCGTGCGCCCGGTAGGTGTGGGTAGTGAGTTCACCGTCGAAATTAGCTATGAATTACCTAAGACTTTTTTTGGCAAATTTCTAGGGCTCGTGCTTGGTAATTGGTATAGCAAATGGTGTCTCAACAGCATGTGCAACGATGCCAAGGCGGCCCTCGAAAGGGAAAATAATGTCTAGGGTCAAACGAGAAAAACAAGAAGCTAGACGGGTTCGAGCTATTACGCAAAGGCGCCACCAACGTGTATGGAATTGGTTGCTGATCGCGCTGGCGCTGGCGGCAGTGGTTTATTTCGTTTACTTGTCAAATCGGCCGGCTAGGCCATTGGCCTCCGCGCAAGTCATTGCCTTGGGGGTCGAGGTCTACAGCCAAAATTGTGCCAGCTGCCACGGAGACCAGGGTCAGGGGCATGCTCTTGTCGAGCAGGCTCCTGCGCTGAATAATAGCGAGCATGCCTGGCATCATCCGGATGGCCAGATTCAGGATCTGATCATAAACGGTGGGAGCACAATGCCCGCGTTCGGCGACAAACTTAGCGATGGAGATATCGAGGCTGTTATCCGCTACATCCAAACCTGGTGGACGGCAGAACAATTGACCGCCCAACAGGAGGCGAGTCAAAGCAACCCAATAAAATAGAGGTTTGGATAATATCAAGGAGGGCATAACCCTCGGAGGTGCAATATGTACGGCAATGGTGGAATGTTGATGAGCGGAATGGGGCTTTGGGGCATGTTAAGCATGCTTCTCTTTTGGATCGTCTTTATCCTTCTCATTGTCTGGATCGTGAGCAAGGTCGTGGACGCTAGTGGCGGCAGCAATGCTGCTAATGCCATCTTGGATAAGCGCTACGCGCGCGGTGAAATGTCGCGTAAAGAATATCAACAACTAAAAAAGGATATTGGCAGCTAGCGTCTCAAACAGCCAATCTACCCAATCAATAGACCGTGGTCCACCATGATGCAGCGGTCCATCACCATTTGCAAACCGGCTTCCCCCGCCCGCCGCGCCGCGGCCTCATCCACCACACCCAATTGCGCCCAGATCGCCTTGGCTTTCACTGCAATGGTTTGCTCTACGACCCCGTGGAGAAATTCCGCGCGGCGGAACACATTGACGATGTCGATCGGCTCCGGCACTTCGGCCAGGCTGGCGTACACGCGCTGCCCATCCACTTCGCTGATCGTCGGGTTGACCGCATAGACCGCGTAGCCCGCTCTGCGCAAATAATTACCGATGCGATAGCTGGTGCGATACACCTTGTCCGAATGGCCCACCACCGCGATCACCCGCGCTTCGCTCAATAATTTGCGCAATTCACCATCTTTGGTAATGGTCATCTTGTTTGCCACTCCATCCAGATCAACGTGCGCGCCGCGCTGAAGCCCGCTTCCTCGAGCGCTTCGCCGGCTCTGCCCGCAGGATAATTCAACGCCAGCTTGCGCTGCGAGCTTAGCTGCTTGCGCGCGTGCCCTATCAATGCCACGATGGCGCTTGCTTCAAGCTCCGCTGGGGCAGCCAGCCACAGCCGGTCTGCCTCCAGCGAAGACGATTGCCAAGCGAGCACACCCAGCAGCTTGCCGTTAAGCTCCGCTGCCCACTGCTCGCTGCGCCGGTCGCTCAGGCTGCGTTGCAGCGCGCCCAGTAGGCCGGGCTGCAGCAAGCCAAGATCTAGCGGCAGCTGCCAGCGCACGTCCACGGGATAGTTCGCCTGGAGCCAATTTTTCTGTTGGCGCCAATCGCCGGCGCGCCGTGTTCTTACTGTTGCTTTTGATATGTGCTCCATCGAAATAGCATCCGGCTGCATTCGCCAGCTGGTGCGTTGCATCCGCTCGACGAAACCCATGCCCTCATACAAGCTCACCGCCGCCGGGTTGGTTTCGTCTACCTGCAGCCATGTGGCATGCGGCCTGCTGCGCTCGATCTCATTCAGCGCAGCCTGGGTGAGCGCACGGGCAATTCCGCGCCGGCGATATTTGGGGTGCACGGCCACGTTGGCGATCAGGTAAATGCGCTGCCCCGCGTAATAGTGCGGGATCAGGCTCAAGTTGCCGATCACGCGGCCGTCTTCCTCCCAAACCAGCCCGCCCATCGGCAGGTCCGCGCGTCCCATCACGTCCAGCATCGGGCCGCGCGCCGCCTGCCGCATCTGGCGAATATACAGGCGCCCGTCCGCGTCCAGCGTCTCGGCGAAACACAGCTCCACCAGGTCGGCAACCGCCAGTAGATCGCGGCGCATGTCGAACGGACGCAGATTGGCGGGGAGTTTCTTCGGCAGAGTGAGGGCTTGGGCGCTCATTATTTAGCCGCGCGTGAGAAAAATGGCTCACGTGCGCGGACTCGTTCAATTATAGTGCCCGGCTGATATAATTTTTTTCTTATGCGCAGAGCTATTATTTTTATGTCACTCGCCGCTTTGCTGGCCATTTCTCTGCTGGCAATGCTGGCCATCCCCGCCTCCGCCTCGCCTTCATTTCAATCCACGCCGCAGCCCATGCCCACCGCTGGCTCCGATGGCCGTATTCTCTATACGGTTGTGGCCGGCGATTCGCAATGGCTTATCGCGGCTAAGTTCGGCATCAGCGTCGAAGAGCTGCGCATCCTCAATGGTTGGTCCGCCGACGAAGCATTGATCGAAGGCCAGATCATTATTTTGGGCTATGCCAGCGCCGCCACGGCTACGCCCGCGGCCACCTCGGCTGTTGTGGCCACCAACACACCCGAAACTCCGGGCTTTGGCGCCATCTGCGTTTTACTTTTTGACGACATCAACGGCGATGCCCTGCGCCAGGAAACCGAATTCGGTATTGCCGGAGGCGCCGCCAGCGTCAGCGAGCGCACTGGCTTGGCTTCGCTAACCGGCAACACAGTTGCCGAAGTAGATGTAGACGGCCTGCCTGTGCAGGCTTGTTTTGACAATTTGCCCCAGGGTGAATACACCGTTAGCGTGGCCGCGCCGCAAGGCTACAACCCAACCACCGCTCAAAGCGCCACGATTCAATTGCAACCCGGCGATTCGACTTCCTTAAACTTTGGCGCCCAAGCCAACTCGTCTTCGGGTTTTAGTTTGCTTTCCCCCGAAGAGGGCGGCCGTTCGCCGCTAATGGGCCTGCTGGGCATCATATTGATCTTGGGTGGCGGCGGTCTGGGTGTTTACACCTGGCAGATCGCCCGCCGTCGTTAAATTTCCCCCGCATAAATTTTCGATAATCCCGCAGTGAACGCGGCCGCGTCCCAATGGTCGCTGCGTTGCTGCGCCGTGTCCTCCAGGCTTTCGCGCGCCTTCTCGTCCACCACCACTGTAATGGTCGCCGCACCGAAGCTACGCAGGTCTTCCGGCGCAACTAAATACGCCGCCGATCCCACTATCGCCTCCGTCAGGGGCTCCTGATGCGCCACCACAGCTTTGCCGCACGCCAGTGCGTGGCGCAGCGCGCCACCCCACGGCGCCGGCTCGCCGGCATGCACTACCGCCGCGCTGTTTTGATATAGCGCGGGGAAATATTCAAGCGCAACTTCTGCCAGAATTTGCACGCTATCCTCGACGTGAAATTCGGGCAAGCGCTTCCCCAAAAATTCTTTGGTCCTTTGATCCAAACCCAGCATCACCAAGGGATACAGTTCCCCGATCGACGCGGCCGCCCACGTCCAGCTTTCCAGCAAGCGCAGCAGCGTTTGCTCGTCGCTCGCGCCGTGGTACAGCAAATATTCTTCGGGTAAGCCTAAGTCAGTCGGCAAACTCAAGCTACTCGGCGCAGCCGCTGGCCTGGGCACGAACGCCGGATGCGCCACTGGCGGTAGCTTTCGTATAGTTCCCGGCAGTTTAGGCACCGGCGTATCTTCGGGCCACAAGATCGCGGCTCGGGCAAGCCCGCCCCAGCCCTGCGCCGCGGCCAGCCTGCCGCGCACGCCGCGTCCGCTCTCGCGTTCAGACTCCGAACTCGTCGGGCTGACCAGCGTCGGCGTCTTTCCGAACAGCGACGCAGCCAAATTCGTTGTGTGGATCCAACTGGCGCCATGCTCTTCGGCGAGGCGCGGCAGTGTCCCCTGTTCCCATGCACCGCGATCATCTTCCGCCGCGCGAACGATCCTCACATTTTCCACGATCCCATCAATCGGCTTGTCTGCCGGCAGCGCCAAGATAAGTTCAATGTCCGCTGGCGCCAGCGCCAACAGCGTGCGCAGGTGCCACGCCGCCGCGCTGGCCGGCGCATGCAGCAGCGGCCAGCCATCGTGCAACACGCGCGGCGGGAACATGCGGGCATTATAGTTCGCGCCTTCCTTGTCACTCCGAGGCGTGCCGAACTCGTCTACCCATTTTTTTTGTCATCCTGAGCGAAGCGAAGGATCCACCCGACTCCTAACAAACTGTGGCATTAGTCTGCCCTTCCCTGACGTATATAATGAGCGCATATGCCTAAAAAGAAAACGATAAAAACGAAGGCTGTGCCTTCCGCGGCTGCTTCCGATTTCCAATCCATCATTCTCAAGCTACAGCAGTATTGGTTGGGCTGGGGCTGCACGTTGTGGCAGCCCTACAACGCTCAGGTCGGCGCCGGTACGATGAACCCCGCCACCTTCCTGCGCGTGCTCGGCCCCGAGCCATGGAACGTAGCTTACGTCGAGCCTTCCGTGCGCCCCGACGACGGCCGCTATGGCGAGAACCCCAATCGCCTGCAGCAGCACTATCAGTTTCAGGTCATCCTCAAGCCCGATCTCGGCAACCCTCAGGAAATTTATTTGCGTTCGCTACAAGCCATCGGCATCGATGTGCTCAGGCACGACATTCGTTTCGTCGAAGACAACTGGGCTTCGCCCGCGCTGGGCGCCTGGGGCCTGGGCTGGGAAGTATGGCTCGATGGTCTTGAGATCACTCAGTTCACTTATTTCCAGCAAGCCGGCGGCATCGCCCTCGACCCCGTCTCGGTTGAGATCACTTACGGCCTAGACCGCATCGCCATGGCGCTGCAGGGTGCCCACAATGTAGGCGAGGTGCGCTGGAGTAAGCAACGTACTTGGAGCGATTTGAACCTGCAGGGCGAGCGCGAACACAGCAAATATTATTTCGAAGTCGCCGATGTCGACCGCCTGCGCCAAATGTATGAACTCTACGAACAGGAGGCCAAGAGCGCGCTCGCAGCCGGCCTCATGCTGCCCGCCTACGATTATGTGCTGCGCTCGTCGCACACCTTCAACGTCCTCGACGCCCGCGGCGCCATCGGCGTCACCGAGCGCCAGGCTTACTTTCGCCGCATGCGCGCGCTTTCGAGCGCCGTCGCCGAAGCCTACGTTGCCGACCGCCAGCGTCAGGAATTTCCCTGGCTCGATAATTCAACCCGACCTTCCGTAGGGGCGGGTTTCAAACCCGCCCGCCTCACTGGCCCCAAAACCGCCGCCGACTTCCTCCTCGAGATCGGCACCGAAGAATTACCGCCTTCCGACCTTGATAGCGCAATCGAACAATTGCAATCCACATTTTCAACTTTGCTGACCGAGCAACACCTCGATCACGGCGCGCTCAAAGTCATGGGTACGCCACGGCGGCTAGTTGCGTTGGTGACCAAGCTCGCCCCACGCCAGCCCGATCGCACTCAAGTGGTCAAGGGTCCGCCCGCTGCCCGAGCCTTCGCCGCCGATGGCACGCCAACCCCGGCCGCCGAGGGCTTCGCCAAAGGTCAAGGCATCCCGGTTTCTGCTCTAAAAGTCGAAGAAATGGATGGCGGCAAATATGTTGTCGCTCGCGTGCACCAAAAAGGGCTGAGCGCGGCCGAGGTGCTGGGCGCCGCGCTCCCCGATTTGATCGCCGGCCTTAAGTTCGAGCAATCCATGCGCTGGAATGCTAGCGGCGCAACTTTTTCGCGCCCGGTCCGCTGGCTGCTTGCGCTGCACGGCGAGTATGTGGTGCCTTTCGAATATGCAGGCCTGCAAAGCGGCAAACAAAGCCGCGGCCTGCGCACCAGTGCGGCCGACAGCTTCGCAGTTACAGCGCCGAAAGATTATTTTGCAAAATTAAAGAAGCAAGGTGTTCTTCTCGATGTAACCGAGCGTCGCGCCACGATCAAATCTCAGATCGACAAGCTAGCCAAGGCTGCCGGCGGCCGTGTGCCCGACGACGAAGAATTGCTGGGCGAAGTCACTCACCTCGTCGAAGTGCCCACCGCCCTCAGCGGCGAGTTCGACCAATCGTTCCTCGAACTGCCCGGCGAAGTGCTGATTGGCGTGATGAAAAAGCATCAACGTTATTTCCCCATTGAGAAAAATGGCAAGCTGCTCAACGCCTTCATCGCCGTCGCCAACGGCGACATCGACCCCAAAGCCGTTACCGCCGGCAACGCCGACGTGCTGCGCGCCCGTTTCGCCGACGCAGCCTACTTCATCAAACGCGACCGCGAGCATAAGCTTGAGGATTTCGTAGAAAAACTCAAGCAGCTTACCTTCCAAAAAGAGCTCGGCTCGATGTGGGACAAAACGAAACGCATCGTTGCACTAACCAAGCAACTCAGTAACCCTCTTCAGCTCAACCCTGACGAAGCAAAAACCGCCGAGCGCGCCGCTCACCTAAGCAAAGCCGACCTGGTCACCAAGATGGTGATCGAGATGACATCGCTCCAGGGCGTGATGGGCAAATATTACGCGTTCGAGTCCGGCGAAAAACCCGAAGTCGCCGAAGCCATTTTCGAACATTATCTGCCGCGCTATTCCGGCGACGCCACGCCCAAAAGCAAAGCCGGCCTCGCCGTCAGCATCGCCGACCGCCTCGACAGCCTCACTGGCCTCTTTGGCGTTGGCTTGGCGCCTACCGGCGCCAAGGATCCTTTCGCCCAGCGCCGCACCGCCATCGGCTTAGTGCAGAACCTGATCGCGTGGGATTTGGACTTCGACTTGCACCAAGGAATTGCCTGGGCCACAGCCCAGCAACCCGTCCTGGTTAAAGATGAATCTCAGCAAGCCGCCTTCGATTTCGTCGTCGGCCGCCTGCGTGCACTGCTCCTCGAAGCCGGCAAGCACCATGACGTGGTCGATGCGGTGCTCGCCGCGCAAGGCGGCAACCCGGCCGCCGCGGCCCGCGCCGTAAAAAATCTTGCTGAATACATCAACAATCCTGGCTGGGCAGATGTATTGGCTGCTTTTTCACGCTGCGTTCGAATTACCCGTGATTTGAAACAACGTTACACGGTCGATGAATCTTCCCTCTCTGACCTCGATATGGAGATGCTAAAGGTAATAAGACAAGCCGAAGCTGGAAAGGGCGATTCCAAATCAGTTGATTTCTTTTTTAAGGTTTTTCTTCCGATGATCAATGCAATAACTGAATATTTTCAGAAAGTAATGATCATGGTTGAAGATGAGAAGCTAAAGCGCAATCGCTTGGGGCTTTTGCAGCGCATCGTTGCTTTAGCTGATGGCGTCGCAGATTTTTCGAAACTCGAAGGGTTCTAGGCTAACTCTTTAGGGGCGCATTAATCTCGATCAAATTATCTTCCGGGTCGCGCAAGTGTGCCACGCGCAGGATCCAAGCCTCCTGGTCGTGCGGCTCCGTCGTAAACTTCACGCCCTTTGCTTTCAACTCCTTGTAAGCCGCATCCACATCCGCCACTTTGAAGGTCAGCGCAACTTTGTCTGTCCCTTTGGCGCCCGCCACCTTCACCCCGGCCACGCTCTCCATCAGGTCGTGCTTATACAGCGCCAGAATGCAATCGCCGGCCACGAATTCGCAGTAAATGCCTTCCACAACATCTAATTGTTCCTGCAAACCGAGCTTGTTCTTGTAAAAATCGCGGCAAGTCTCGATATCCTCAACTAATAGTCGCACGTGAGTCAATTCTAATTTCATTTCATTCTCCATTCTTTTGTTGTCATTTTGAGCGTCATCCTAAACCTCGTCATTCTGAGGAGCGCTCAGCGCGACGAAGGATCCTCGTAACGTTATCTTCGGAGAAACCCAAATCCGCAATTCACGTTTCACCTAGGTCGCTTTCCGCACCCTACGCAAAAATCGCGGACTGTTCAGTGCGCGCTCCAGCAAATACGTCAGATACAAATTCATCAAACTTTCCAACTCCAGCTGCACATGCGTGGCCGGCTTGGCGCGCCGTGCTTCTTCATAATTGCTGCGCTGCAAATGGCGCAGCACCTTGAGCGCCGCCAGCGAGATCGGGCTGGAGCCCGCGAAGCGTGGCCCGCACTCGGGGCACAACACCCCGCCTTGCTCGAATGAAAAATATTGATCTTCCGCTTGGATTTGTTTCTTACAATTCAAACAATTCTGCAGTTCAGGCCGAAAGCCCAGTTGCTGCAGCAATTGCACTTCGTAGAAGCGCACCGCCAGTTGCATCTCATCGCCGCGCGTCAGCCGCGTCAGCGTGTCGCGCAGCAAGCCATACAAGGCGCGGTTCTCGTCATTGTCGCCGCTGAATTTGTCCAGCAGCTCGACCACGTACGACGCGTATCCGAGCGCGACCAGATCCTGGCTGAGCGCTGCGTTGGTTTCAACCGCTTCGGCTTGCTCCACGATCTGCAAGTCGCGGCCGGTGGCCAGTTGCAGCTTGGCGCGGCTGAATGGCTCCAGGTGCCCGCCTTTGCGCGAGCCGGGCTTGCGCGCCCCCTTCGCTAGGGCGCGCAGCTTGCCGTGCTCGCGGCTGTAAAGTGTCAGCAGCCGGTCGGCTTCGCCGAAATCGGCGTGCTTAAGCACAATGGCTTCGACGCGTTGGCTGCGTGCTTCGCGGGGCATGGTCAGAGTATAGCAAAGGGAAACTTATCGTCCTGAATTGGATAACCGTAGGGGACAGGTTTAGAAACCTGTCCCTCCTTGATATTTATCCCAATTCCGCCACAGCCGTGAAATTTTCTGCGTTAATACATCTATTAGCACCTTCCCCTCTCCCGCTTTGGGGGAGAGAGCCTGTCCTGAGCGAAAGCCTGCCCTGAGCGGAGCCGAAGGGCGAACGGAGGCAAAGGGTGAGGGGATGAGGACTTGTCATTTGTTGCTACTAGTTTTTTCCCCTAGCCCCACGGAGTAGCAACAACAATAACTTGACAAAGTTGTCGTGCTTAGGTGCCCCCGCTCCACAACAACAACAACTTCTGGAGGTATGCCGTAGGGACAGGTTTAGAAATCTGTCGCATGACTAGCCCTGCCACACCGAATACAAACTCAGATCGCCAGATTTGCCGTCGGAAAGGAAAGTCTCATCAACGAAAAAGTCACTATCCACCGCCAAACCCACCAGCTCCGCTTCGCTGAACTGGTGCACGTAACGCAATCCGCTGCCACCACTGCGCCAGTCCAGCAAATAGTCACCCTCATCAACGTCAGCAGCTGTGAGCCCCACACCTGCCCACGGCTGGATGCGTGCCCTCAGTCGCGGGCTGTTGAGAAATTGCCAATTGGAATGGATGAATTTTCCGCTCCCGTAGGGGCGGGTCTCAGACCCGCCCGCTTCCTTAAGCACAACGCTCACCTGGCGCAGCAACTGCAGCCGCAGCTCGCGGCTGGGGATGTGGTGCAAGACCGCGAAAGCGAAGATGAAATCGAAATTGCTAATGGGTAATTGCTTGTTCCAGTTGGGAGAATTGAGATCGGCTTGCAAAAACGTGGCATCCAAACCTTTACCCCGGGAATGTGCAACTTGCAGCAATTCCTCGCTGAAATCCAACCCCACATATCGCCCAGCGTGGCTGCGGCGGGACAGCTCACGCGCCACGCCGCCGTTGCCGCAGCCCAGGTCGAGGATATTTGCTTCGGGCGAGATTTTCTCCAGCACGCGCTGCACACCCGGCTGCAAGCGGCCGCGGCTGGCCGAGAAAGGCCGGGCCAGCTTTTGATAGAATTCTCTATTCAACTCGATAAGCTGCTGCGCGATCGCCGCTTTCACAAGTTGATTATAGGGTTTTCGTCATTGCGAGGAGGCCGAAGGCCGAACGAAGCAATCTCCCGGCCAGCCGAGAGATTAACCATTTTGATAAAGAAAACATGACACTACTAAGACCCGCTGAACCGCGCATCCATGCCTGGGAAGAAGCCAAAGAGGCTACCCCCGAGCGCATGCAACGCGCCCGCCTGGCCCTGGAAGAGATCCGCGCCGGCGCGCCGGTCTTCGACGCGCTGCGCAAACATCCTTTCGGCGGCGAAGGCGGCGGCTACATCGGCAAACACCTGCTCGTTGCCGTGTATCGCCAGCTGGTCGAAACTGGCGAATGGCCAGAGGATCAGGCGTTGCTCACGCGCATTCGCCTCAAGCCCATGCGCACGCTCTCCGGCGTCAGTGTCGTGACCGTCCTCACCAAGCCCTATCCTTGCCCCGGCAAGTGCGTCTTCTGCCCCACTGATGTGCGCATGCCCAAGAGCTATTTGCCCGATGAACCAGGCGCCATGCGCGCCCTGCAGCACGATTTCGATCCGTACGCGCAAGTGCGCTCGCGCCTGGATGCATTGGAAGCGCTCGGCCACCCGACCGACAAGATCGAGTTCCTAATTCTTGGGGGCACGTGGAGTTCGTACAAACGCGACTATCAGGAAGAATTTATTTTATGCATGTTCGAAGCGCTCAATGGAATCAAGAGCTCCTCGCTTGAAGAAGCGCATCAGTTCAACGAGGACACCGTCCATCGCAACGTTGGTCTTGCCATTGAGACCCGACCCGACAACATCAACCAGGATGAGATCGCCTGGTTGCGCCGCTTAGGTGTAACCAAGGTGCAGCTCGGCGCGCAGAGTTTCGACAATCATGTTCTGGAGATCAACAAGCGCGGCCACAGCGCGGAAGAAACGCGCCGCGCTACCAACCTGCTGCGCGCCGCCGGCTTCAAGATCGTGCTGCACCTCATGCCAAACTTGCTGGGCGCCACGCCCGAAACCGATCGCGCCGACTTCGCCAAGTTATGGGACGGCTATTGTCCAGACGAACTCAAGATTTATCCAACGCAATTGTTGGAGAACGCCGAGCTGTACTTACACTGGCAGCGCGGCGAGTACCATCCTTACACCACGGAGCAGCTCGTTGAGCTGCTTGCTGATCTCAAAGTTGCCATCCCCGATTATTGTCGCGTTAACCGCGTCATCCGCGATATCCCTTCGACCAACGTGGTCGAAGGCAACAAGCGCACGAGCTTGCGCATGGACGTGCACAAACTCATGCACGAACGCGGCCAGCGCTGCCGCTGCATCCGCTGCCGTGAAGTGCGCGGCAAACAAGTCGACGCCGATAAATTGCAATTGAAAGATTTCACCTATCCGGCCGGCCACGCCCAGGAACATTTCATTTCCTACGTAACGCCCGAAGATAAGCTTGCTGGTTTCCTACGTCTCTCTTTACCGAACGCCGACTCTCCGGCAACCGGGCAAAATGATCTGCAAGGCGCGGCACTCGTGCGGGAGGTGCATGTCTATGGTCAATCGCTCGAAGTGGGCGAAGAGCAAAGCGGCGCGGCCCAGCACATCGGCCTCGGCACTCAGCTGCTCGCCCATGCAGAAGAACTTGCCCGCGCCGCCGGTTACGCTCGCATGGCAGTCATCGCCGCAGTTGGCACCCGCCGTTACTACGCCAGGCGCGGCTACCAGATGGGGGAAAGTTACATGGTCAAAAATCTGTGAACCCAAACTTAATTCGAGCCCTATTCTTGTCATTCCGAAGCGGCGCCACAAGTCAGTATCAGCTCGAGAATCAAGAAAGCGAGGAACTCTTATGACCATGTCTTCGGAAATACGTTTTTTTATCGATCACCTCGACCTTACCCAAAAGGGTTTCTTTGGCCAGTAAAAGCATCTACAACCTTTTGGTGCAGGCGCGCCGCTGGCCGCTGCTTGGCGCCATCGCTTATTACAAACTCAAGATCCTTGGCGCAGAGATCCCCCGCTCCGTCCAGATCGACGAAGGTTTTGACCTGGTGCACGGCGGCTTCGGCGTCGTCATCCATCCGAAGACAAAGATCGGGCGCAACGTAAAGATCTATCCCGGCGTCACCATTGGCCGCGCCGACATTCATCTACCCATCGAACAATCAAAATTCGAGGGCATCGAAATCGGCGATGATGTCATACTTTCGCCCGGCTCTAAAGTGTTATGCAAAGAAGGCATCCTGCACGTCGGCGCTGGCACGGTGCTAGGTGCCAACGCCGTGTTGCTCGAATCCACTGGCGAGGGCGAGATCTGGGCCGGGCTGCCGGCAAAAAAGGTAGGAGAACGCGAGGGGTGGAACGCTTAACCACAAAGGCACAAAGAGCACGAATTTCGTTTTCTTCGTGCCTTTGTGGTGAGCTTTCTTGACGGGATAGATTATGGGGCTATGATTTTGTACACTAAATCGTTTGTCAATGCACCCTAATCTACAACTGTTGGAGCAATCGGAGCCACTAGGTTCCACTCTGAAAGCATCGCATCTAAATATCGTAACGTTGCTCCTCTATTAAGATATCGATGGGCGAATTGGTTTTTGTAGCTTCTCAAACATCCGTAGCAACTCTCTTCTTCGTTGCACCCACAGTTACCTCCCACTCTCCTCTGCGC
>JBKJWG010000247.1:0-5710 GCA_046716985.1 Anaerolineales bacterium
CCTTTTGGCACCACCGGCCAGGTCTTCTTCAGCGAAGAAGACCTGGCTAACGAAACGCCAGAGTACTTCGTCTTCAATGGGGCTGCTCGCGGACTGACGACGGAAGAGAACCGACTGGAAGCTAACGTGGGCGAAACGGTGCGAATCTTCATCGGGGTGGGCGGGCCCAACTTCACCTCTTCGTTCCACGTGATCGGCGAGATCTTCGACAAAGTCTACGCCTTCGGGTCGCTTACCTCGCAGCCGCTGACCGATGTGCAGACCATCTCGGTACCACCTGGCGGCGCATGGGTCGTGGAGTTCACGATCAACGCACCCGGCGACTACATTTTGGTGGACCACGCGCTTAGCCGTCTCGAGCGCGGGCTGGTTGGCATCCTGCATGTGGAGGGAGAGGCGGATCCGTCCGTCTTCCACGAAGGGGCAGCAGGCCAGTAGGCCAGGTCAGTTACTGATAAAAGAGGGAAGGTAAACGCCTTCCCTCTTTTTGTTTTACCCCAGTTTAAATAATGCGCTATTGGTCGATTTTGAAATCAAATTTTAGATGTAGTGGTGTCTGTTTAGAGAATGGGAGATAGATTTCAAGAGACACGGGCAATGAATCATAGATTCTTCGCTGCGCTCAGAATGACAGAGGGGCGAGGACAGATAGCCAAAATCAGTTAATCAATATAGCAGATTGCTTCGCTGCGCTCAGAATGACAAAAAAGCGAGCGGGTCTGAGACCCGCCCCTACAAATGCAAACAGAGATTATTTTTTGAGTGGAATGACGAGATCGAGGGGATAAGGAGCGAGGATCTCGGGCTTGCCGTCGGGGCGCATGTAGACTGCATCCTCGAGGCGCATGCCGAGGCCGCGCTCGGGGTAATACAGGCCGGGCTCGATGGTGACCACGTTGCCGCGGCGCAGGAATTCTTTGGCGGTCTTTTCGTCGCCATAGAAGCCGGGGCGCTCGTGCACGTCGAGCCCCAGGCCATGGGCCAGGGAGTGGACGTAGCCGACCTTGGTTGTCGGGTCGTCCGCCACCGTGGGGTAACCGCGTTGCTTGAAAAGTTCGCAAGCGCGCGCTTGCCAGCTTGCGCAGAGCGTATCGGGCTTGAGCTCAGCCATGATGGTTTCATAAACGTGGCGCACGTCCTCGTAGAGTTTTTGCGCCCCATCGCTGGCGTAACCAAGGCACCAAGTGCGGGTGAAATCGGCCCAGTAGCCGCCGCCCGCCTCGATGGGATAAATGTCGAACACGATCGGTTCGCCCAGGCGTAGCGCTGCATCCGGGCTGCCTGTGCTGTGCGGCACGCCGCCCTCGGCGCCGGGAGCGAAGATGGTGCCGTGCGGGTTGTCGAGCCCGCGCTCAGCCAGCCACACGTTGATGAGCGACTTTACTTTGCCCACCGTGATCGGCCGGCCATCCTGATCCACCAGCACGCCGTCTTTGGCTCGCTGGCCGGAGAGAAAATCCGCCACCTGCCCCACCACCTCAGTGGCCTGCTTCTGGATGGCTCGGATGCGCTCTACTTCCGCCGGGTCTTTAGTGGCGCGGGCCTCCATGAGAAGCGCGTTGTGGAGTTCGCCAACCAATTCGAGATCCGGGAGGAGCTCGGTGATGGCGGTGAGAAGGCCGTAGGCATGGCCGGCATCCTGCTGGCCGTAGACAGCCACGCGGCCGGAGGTGAGGCCGGCGTCGGTAAGCATGCGCTGCAACAGCCGCGTCCTGGCCAGTTCATGATCGCCATTGCATTCTTTGAGGATGGCGGGAAAGTTGTAATCCGTAATGCTATGGGTAGCCAAACCGGTGGCGGCTGCCTCGTCGCGCTCCATGTTGTGGCAGAAGAGCAGCGGCGCCTCACCGCGCTTGAGCACCAGGGCGGCGTCGGTGACGTGCGCCACGCCGGTGAAATAGGTCATGGCCGGGTTATGCAGCGCGTCGCCCAGGATCAGCAGCGCATCCAGGCCGCGGGCTTGCATCAAGGCAGGCAGGTCAGATTTCATCAGACTCCTAGTAATACTTTACGCAGGATGCGCGGGTGCAGCAATTGGGTGGGGTGTTGTTGGCCCATCAACACATTCATAAAAACACGTTTCACTTCGGGGACCTTTTCACACAAAGCCACGAGGCGAGCCAGCAAAAAAGGATTCACGTACAAATGACGCAGATAGCCAAGGAAACGGAAGATGCTCTGGAAATGGGAGCGCAGCATGCGGTCGTAAGCGGAGAAAGCGCGCCTGCTAAAGTCGCCGCGGGCGAAAATGCCAGCAAGGAATTCGGCGGCCAGCTTGCCAGATTCGAGCGCGAAATCAATGCCCTCGCCCGTAAGCGGGCTAACCAGCCCGGCGGTTTCGCCAACCAGCAAAATGCGTTCGCTATATGTGGGAGCTGAGGTGAAATCGATGCGCAGAGGATAGCTCTTCACCGGGCCTACCAGCCGCGCGCCGGCCATCATCGGTTTCATTTTGCTGCTGGCGAGGAAAGTATCCAGCGCGGTGCGCAGCGAGGTCTTTTCATTAATCTCGTAGCCTTTATCGCGCCACATGCCGATGCCGACATTGGCGGCATCCGGCGCGATGGGGAAAACCCAACCATAACCGGGCATCGGGACACCTTCGAAGTGAGCCTGGATGCGGTCGTCCAGGCCTTGCATACCTTCGTAATAAGCGCGCACGGCAACAATGGTGCGCGGCAGGCGCTTGAGCAAGCCGATATCTTGCAACAAGCGCATGTTGGCGCCGATGGCCAAGATGGCAACGCGTGCTTTGTAATTGAACAGTGTGCCTTCACGATCGGCAGAGATGTTTACGTGATCACCCTCCACCTTTACGCCCGTGACGCGCATGGGGCTTTCAAAGTGTGCGCCGCTTTCGATAGCGCAGCGGCGCACAATGTCGTCCAACTTAAAGCGCGGGACGATAAGCAGATGATGCGGATATTCGGGATGGTTGGGAATGGGCGCCGACATAGTCGTGCCATCTTGGGAGTGTAGGGTCAGTCCATTGACGCGGAAGCCGGCGCGCTCAGATTCGTCCAGGATGCCCATATCATCCAAAATGCTGAGAGCGCGCGGGGTGAGGCCATCGCCGCAGGTCTTGTCACGCGGGAAATCCGATTTGTCGAGTAGGAGCACGGACTTCCCTTGCTTGGCCAAATAATGCGCGGCCGCGGAGCCGCCCGGGCCCGCGCCGATCACTGCAACGTCATAAATTTGTTCCATGGGTTGAACTTTTCAGGTCTGAAAACTAAGCAGGCTTGCTAACTTTTTGTCGCTCCAAGTTATGCAGGATCCGGATCACTTCGCCACGGCTGAGCTTCTCGCGGCCATCGGCCAACGCATCGAGGGTGGCGTAGGCCAGCGCGCGAGGAATGTTGACGAAATCGGAGAAGGTGGTGGTGGCGAGTTCCTGCATGTATTCGTCAAAATCACGCAAATTGCTGCGTGCGTAATCTTGCATCTCGGCGTCGGTCCAGTTTTCGGGATAAAAATCGACGCCGCGGCGCAAGTCGTCTTTGCGGTTGCGCAGGATATTGACGGATTGGAGGGCGCGGCCAAACTGAATGGCCAGGCTGCGATGAATTTGCAAATGCTCGAACCAGGCCCACAGGTCGCAGAGCAACAGGCCGACGGCGCCCGCCACGCTGTAGGTGTAGCGGTCGAGGTCCGCGCGGCTGCGCACCTTGAAACCATTGAGCACCCATTCGCGCATGCGGCCAGCCATGGCAGCGGTAGCTTCCCAGACGCGCGGGGCGATGAATGCGGGCGCATAACAGGCCCACTCGCCCAAGCGCAGGGTCACTTCGGGCAAATGATCTTTATAGGGGGCGAACAGGGCGGTGAAGCGCTCGTGTTCAAAATCTTCAACGGAGGTTTGCGCTTCGAGGATCAAAGTGATCTCACGCAGTAAAGCAGCCTTGCTAACCGCGTCGAGGTCGGAGTGATCTTCGATCTCGTCGATGGCGCGCATGCACAGGTAGCCGGCCGCAACGGCTTCTTGCAAGCCTTTGGGCAGGCGCACGATAGGCATGTAAAACGTGCGGCTGGTTTCTTCGAGAACGCGCAGCGGTTTGTTAGTCATGACGCCAGCTCAATGCCGATTATAACGCCGCACATTTTTACGGCGTCCATTGGCTGCGCTCGCGCAGGCGCAGGAACCATTCGATAGCAAAGAAGGCTAGGCCGACCAGGATGGCGAGCGCCCAATTGAGGATGCGGCCATACTGCAGCCAGGCGAGGGTGGAAGCATAGGCGCCGACCCAGAGCGCCTGGCGCACGATGACCTGCACGCGGGCAGGCGGGTCACTGGGGAAGCGATGGTTGAGGAACGAAACCAGCGGCAACCCCAGGCCCGTGAAGGCGACTACGATGAGGAAAAAGAAAAGCCAACGCGGCCACAGAGTGGGCTCGGCGGCGTTCAGCAAAAGAAACAAGCCGCCCCACCCAACCACCGTAAGCAAAATAGTAGTTAGTAAGAAGGCTAGTGGAGAGGGAGTGCCAGCAGTAGACATTGATGCTGGTAAGCATTATAAACTGCGCATGTGCAGTCATTTTCGCTTGACAGGCATCTTGAAGGATAGTAACCTTGCCTCATCTTAAGGAGGCGCAATAGCCGTGGATAACATCTTCACCAACACCAAGCCCTTGCAGACCCTGGTCGTACCCGCCAGCGGTTTTGCACTGCCTTGGCGTATTGCGCCTACTGCCAGCCTATAGTTCTTTTCCCAAACGAAAAAACGGCCGCAGGTGCAAAAGCCCTGCGGCCGTTTTGTTTGTATCTCTCGACAATGGCCGCGCAAATTGCGGCCGTTTTTATTTTGACATAACAGAAGGAAGGAAATTATGGAGAACACTAAATTGGGACGGGCGACAAAACAAGGCTCGCAACTGCGCGCAGTGCGCCAGGGAGATGGCGAGCTAGCGACGAGCGTGATCAATGAATTCTCGCGCCGGCTGTCAGGCATAAATGAATTGACCACGGCGGAGATTGAGAACTTTTGGACGACGCCGGGGGTCAGTCTGGCTGAGGACATCCGCCTGCTGGTTTCTGCAGAGGGCAAACCATTCGGCTACGTCGAAGCGCTGACCATGGAGCAACCGCCCGCGCATCCTTATATTTATCTGCGTCCACACCCCGATCATCTCGAAGACGGATCGGCAGAGGTTTTGCTCGATTGGGCGTTAGCGCATTGCGGCCGAGTTGTGGACTTGGTGCCGGCCGGCTTGCGCGTGGCGATCGGCACGCACAACGTGAGCGGTTGCGAGCCGCTTGCCAAGTTGTTCGAAGCGCGCGGCTTCGTGCTCAACCGGCACGGTTTCCAAATGGAATTGAAGCTGGATAAAGAGCCAGCGGTTATAGAGTTGCCGCAAGGAATCGCGCTGAAACCTTTCGACGTGGAGAAAGACGCGGCGGCAGTTTACCGAGCGCATGATGAGGCTTTCTCCGATCACTTTGGGCATCTGGACCAGCCTTTTGAGGAAGGTTTCGCCCGGTTCCGCCATTTGATGATCGACGATGCAGAAAACTTCGACGCGAGTCTGTGGTTCGTGGCTATGGATGGCGTCAAGATCGCCGGCTATTCGCTGTGCCAGGTTCGCAAGCAAGAGGAGCCGCCCATCGGCTGGGTCATCGATCTGGGAGTGCGCCGCCGCTGGCGCAATCGCGGCCTTGGCACGGCGCTGCTTCAGCACTGCTTCGGCGAGTTCTAGCGGGGCGGGTTGCGCA
>JBKJWG010000248.1:0-3697 GCA_046716985.1 Anaerolineales bacterium
ACTATTACAAAAAGGAAGCTATCGCTTGGGCCTGGGAACTGTTGACTAAAGAGTGGAAGCTGCCTCCCGATCGGCTCTACTTGACTATTTTCAAAGACGATATCGGCGATATTCCAACGGACGACGAAGCCGCTGAAGCCTGGGCCAAGCAGCCCGGCGTGGATAAGAGCCACATCATCTATGCGGGGCGCAAGGATAATTTTTGGGAGATGGCCGACACCGGCCCTTGTGGACCCAACAGCGAGATCCACTACGACCTGGGCGCCGATAAAGGCGAGATCACTTTCAAAAGTGATGGCATCGTGGATCTTGACAGCCCACGCTTCGTCGAGATCTGGAACCTGGTCTTCATCCAATACAACCGCACGGGTCCGAACACGCTCAAGCCGCTGCCCGCCAAGCACGTCTATACCGGCATGGGTTTCGAGCGCATAGTTTCCATCCTGCAAAAGCAGGATGGAAACTACCGCACCGACCTGTTCATGCCCATCATTGAGAAAGTGCAGGAGCTTGCCAAGCAAACCAACAAAGAGCGCGATGCCAACTTCACCCCCTATCGCGTTATAGCCGACCACAGCCGCGCCGCGGCCTTCTTGATCGCGGATGGCGTAGTGCCCGGCAACATCGGGCGCAATTACATTGCACGCATGATCATCCGCCGCGCCGCCCGCTTCGGCACTAAGCTCGGGCTCAACGAACCTTTTATGTCCGCGCTGGCCGAAGTCGTGATCAAGCAATATGGTGAAGCCTATCCGGAGCTCAAAAAGAATCACAAAGCCATTTTGGATAATCTCACCCGCGAAGAGGAGCGTTTCCAGCGCACCATCGATAGTGGGTTGGCGTATTTGGAAGCTTTGTTCGCCGGCTTAGGCAACAAGAAGACCCTGGACGGCGAGCAAGCCTTCGAACTTTACGCCACGCATGGTTTGCCTTTCGAGATCACGCGTGACATTGCCCGCGAGCGCGGCCTGGATGTGGACGAAGCCGGCTTTCGCCGCGCCATGGACCAACACCGCACCGCTTCCGGTGCGGGCCAGGCCATGGGCGAGCTGGGCGGCGAGCAAGCCGACGTGTACGGCGAAGTGATCGCCAAATTACAGAAAGCCAAAAAGCTGCCCAAGAAGGGGGTTAAATACGATCCTTATCACGAGCTTGAAGCCAAAGGTGAATTGCTCGCCATCGTCCGAGATGGCAAGCCGGTGAAATCTGCAAAAGTCGGTGATCAAGTTGGTGTATTGCTTACCGCCACCCCTTTCTATGTTGCATCAGGTGGACAGGTGAGTGACACTGGCTATATCTGTCCTTTCAATGAAAAAAAAGGGTGGAATATTCAAGTTACAGAAGTCACTCAGCCCGCCGCGGGCGCCATCGTCCACGTTGGAAAAGTTATCCAAGGAAATCCAAAAGTTGGCAATAAGACATTTGCGGCTGTTGACCGCCGCCGCCGGCAAGACATCATGCGCAACCACACCGCCACGCATTTGCTGCACGCCGCCCTGCACGAGATCGTCGGCGAGCACGCTCGCCAGGCTGGCTCGCTGGTGGCGCCCGACCGGCTGCGCTTCGATTTCACCAACCCCGAAGGGTTGAGCAAACAGCAAGTAGCTAAGATTGAAGAAAGAGTGAATGATTGGATCTTAAACAATTACGACGTTCATAAGGAAACCAAGTCGTTGGAGAAGGCCAAAAAAGAAGGCGCTATGGCTCTCTTTGGCGAGAAGTACGGGGCTCAAGTTCGGACCATTTCCATTTTTGATGAAGATGCCAGGCCCTTCTCCTATGAGCTGTGCGGCGGCACCCACGTCGAGCACACGGCCGATATCGGGCTTTTCCTCATCGTCAGCGAAGGCTCGGCCGCCGCCGGCATCCGCCGCATCGAAGCCGTGACAGGCCGCGGCGCTTACGCGCTGGCCAAAGCGCGCAACGCCGCGCTGGCCGAAGCCGCCCGTACCTTGAAGACCACAGCTGAGGATGTGCCCGCAAAAGCTATCAGTTTGCAGAAAGAGTTAGCGGAGGCACGGAAGGAGTCTGCGAACTTCCGACGTTCAAACGTTGAGGATAATTTTCAAGACGCTCTCAAAGATGTTTCGGAGGTCGAAGGGATCCCGGTGCTCATTTCAAATCTACCAAGTATTGAAATTAATGATTTGCGTCACTTGGCCGATCTATTCCGACAGCAGCATCCCACTGGAGTGGCCCTAATCGCGGGTAGAGCTGGCAATCGCGTTGCACTAATCGCAGCGGTCACCAAAGATCTAGTGGCGCGCGGCCTGCAGGCCAATGAACTTGTAAAGCAAGCCGCCGAAGTTCTCGGTATTAGCGGCGGGGGTAAACCGGAGCTTGCCCAAGCAGGTGGCATCGATAACGGGCGAGTACTCGAAGCGCTGGCGCTCGCACAACCATGGGTGGAAGGAAAACTGAAGGGGTAACCTACTTCGGGAATTTTATGCCTTCGCGAATCCGCATACCAATAAAAGAATTATTGAAATTTTACGATGACCCTGATAGGACTCATCAGGGTCATACTACAGCCATTACCAGCGTAATAGGCGAGGATCTTGGTACTGGGTTGTTGATCGACTATTATCATCGTCGAGGTTTAGAAGCCAGAGTATTAGATGGAATCGTTACTCAGGGAACGAAAAAAGGAAAGAGGCTGGATAGATGGATTGTTGTAAAACATGGAAAGCATTCAACATACTATCAGGTTGAGATCAAAAATTGGGGGGCATCGGCAATCGGTGGACAAAGAATTGAACTGGATGCAGGCGCATCTAAACTGCGTAAACACAAGATTGAAAGATGGTCTAAAGAGTGGGATGGTAAGGGCTTTATAAAGGAAGGCGTACAGAAAGTCCTTATTCCAATGAAGTCCCCCGAACCTGGAGTTTCAGTTGAGCCTTTAGTTTGTTTTTGGAATGCGATGCATCGAACCGGTGCAGATGCTCCGTTATTTTTCATGCCAACAGATTCCAAAATTTTTCCCCGTGTGTGGGTATTTTCAATGTCATCTCATTTGAGGAATTTATCAAAATCCGGTGAGCTAGTTATTGAGTTTGAGGCCCCAGCAATAAAGGCTCGACTCAAATTGCTTAGGGAACTAATCACCAAATAATTCAACCTCTAAAACAAGACGATGCTCTCCACACTTTCCTTTCGACTCCCGCCCCCTGTATACTAGATTCGCTTTGAAAACCTCCCTCATCCAACTAGCGCCGCGCGCTGATTGGCGCTCTGCGCTCGAGCGCATCCGCGGTGGGGCGCAGGGCCGCGTGATCCTGGTGTGGCCCGATAGCGGCGAGCCGCGCAGCCCGCGCCTGGTGCTCACGCTCATGGCGCGCCGCAGCCAAAGCCTGCGCGTGCCCCTGGCTATCGTCACCGCCAAGAAAGACATCACCGCCCTCGCCCAATCCTTCGGGCTGCCGGTTTTCGCCGCCACACGCCAGGCGCGCCGCGCCAATTGGAAGCTGCCCGAGAAAATGTCGCTGCCTAAGCCAGCCCTCAACATGGACGGCATCGACCTGCGCATCCTGGCCGAAGAGCGCCGCGCCAAATATTTCGGGGTCAAGTAAGGCCGACCTTAAAAGAGAAGCGGGCCAAATTGCCCGCTTCATTTTTGTATGCTCCCAGCAATATAACATAAATGTTTATGTATCATATACAAAACTTACGCAGCCGACGAATAGATAGGAGTAGA
>JBKJWG010000249.1:0-9269 GCA_046716985.1 Anaerolineales bacterium
CGCTGGTGATAGCTTTGACCACTTCGCCAGCCAGCGGCCCGGAGTTGCCGATGCAGGTGGTGCAGCCATAGCCAACCAAATTGAAACCGAGCGCGGCCAGCGGCTCCATTAAATTAGCTTTCTCCAAATATTCGGTGACCACGCGTGAACCGGGCGCCAGGCTGGTCTTCACATACGGTTTGACCTTGAGCCCGCGCTCGACTGCTTTCTTGGCCAGCAAGCCCGCGCCCAGCATCACCGCCGGGTTGGACGTATTCGTGCACGACGTGATCGCGGCGATGACTGTAGCGCCGTGACCCATCTCCGCCCGTGAGCCGTTGGTGCCGAAGGAAACTTTTTTGTTGAGGTCTTCGGCTTTAAGTGCAAAGCCGCGCTCCGCCTTTGGCGCCAGGAGCGCGGCATGGAAGGTTTCGCGCATCTTGTCGAGCGCCACGCGATCCTGCGGGCGCTTGGGCCCAGCCAGGCTAGGTTCCACGCTGCCCAGATCCAATTCGAGGCTGTCGGTGAATTGCGGCTCAGGTGTGTTCTCGTCGCGGAATAATTTTTGCTCTTTGCAGTAAGCTTCCACTAGATCGATCTGCTTTTCGGAGCGCGCCGTTAAGCGCAAATAGCGCAAGGTCTCGGCGTCCACCGGGAAATAAGTGATGGTGGCGCCATTCTCGGGCGTCATGTTGGCGATCATGGCCCGGTCAGCCAGCGCCATTGAGTCGAGCCCCGGCCCGTAGAACTCAACGAACTTATCTACCACGCCTTTTTTGCGCAGTATCTGCGTGATGGTCAGGGTCAGGTCGGTGGGCGTGACGCCTTCCTTCAAGCGGCCGTGCAGCTTGAAGCCGATCACATCCGGTGTGAGCATGTCGATCGAGCGGCCCAGCATGGCGGCTTCGGCTTCGATGCCGCCCACGCCCCAGCCGACCACGCCCAGGCCGTTGATCATGGTGGAGTGCGAATCGGTGCCGACCAGCGTATCCGGGAAGGCTAGGATCTCTCCGTCATCGTGGCGCGTCATCACCACTTTGGCGAGGAATTCGAGATTGACTTGGTGCACGATGCCGGTAGCCGGTGGCACCACACGGAAATTAGCAAAGGCTTGCTGGCCCCAGTGCAGGAATTCGTAGCGCTCGCGGTTGCGCATGAACTCGATCTCGGCGTTGCGCTGCAGCGCATCCGGGCTGGCGAAGAAGTCCACTTGCACCGAATGGTCGATCACCAGATCGACCGGCACCAGCGGGTTGATCTTCTTGGGGTCGCCGCCCAGGCGCGCCACCGCGTCGCGCATAGCTGCCAGGTCGACGATAGCCGGCACGCCGGTGAAATCTTGCAGCAGCACGCGGGCGGGCTTGAAGGGCATGGGCGGGCGCTTGTCGACCACCGGCTGCCAGGCAGCCAGGTTGCGCACATCCTGCTCCAGAATGTCGACGTTGTTGCAGCCGCGCAGGGCGGCCTCCAGCAGGATGCGGATCGAGAAGGGCAGCTTATCCAGCTGGGTAAGGCCGGCGGCCTCCAGCTTGTTTAAGCTATAGATGCTGTAGTTGTCTTGGTCGACTTTGAGGGTTGTGCGTGCTTTGAAAAAATCTTTTGCCATTTTTCTCCCGAACAAGCGCATTATACCGCCCGTGCTTTAATCTTTATCTGATCATTCATAAAGACCCTGTTCCAACCCAAGATTGCCACCCTTCGCTGCTCCTTCGCTGCGCTCAGGACGGCGGCTCAGGGCAGCGGCTGCGCTCGGAATGACAGCTATGGAGCGGAGGACCCTTGGCTGCGCTCAGGGAGTCACCAGTAATGAAGATTTACTCTGTGAAACACATCTAACCTCTATGGAAACTATTGGCTTAGCTGTCCAAGTGATACAATTTTCGCCATATATAATTCCTGAGGTGGAATAAATGAACGCTCTCCTACGCCCTAGAAAACCGTTACTGCTTGCCTTGTTGCTCGGGGCGGCTCTGTTGGCTGGCTGCGTGGGCGCGGGAAACTTTGTCTGGCTCGATGAAAATGGCAACGGTGTCCAGGATGCCGGCGAACCCGGCGTTGAGGGTGTGCCTGTTACTTTATTTGCAGAAGATGGCACGCTTGTTGGCTCCACGACAACTGACGCCAGCGGCAGCTATCAGATCGTTCAGCAGGGTGCTAGCGCGGGCAATTTCTATGTTGGCTTTGACCCGCCTGCGGCTTATGAATTTACTTTGCCAGATCAAGGCAGCGACGATACGCTGGATAGCGATGTCGACGCCTCGAGTGGCGAAACTGCTGTGCTCGCCTTGTCTGGCGTAGACGCCAATGTCGACGCAGGGTTGGTGCAAGTCGAGGCTGTTGCCGAAGTTCCTGCTGAAGAGGAAGCCACCGCCACTCCAACCGCGACTCCGACGCCCACACCTGAAGTGGGTGGCGGCGCTGCTCTCGAGCCTTTCTGCTATGGCCCTCTGGCGGAAAGTTTCCCTGAAGGTTATTCGCCACTTTCCGGCTTGCCGGTTTCGAACCCCGCATTGTTGAGCTATCGTCCAGTCTTTCTTTCTATCTCCATTTTCCCGCCCTCTGTTCGCCCGCCCACAGGGCTGTCGGTTTCCCCCATCATCTAACAACTCTAAAATGGAGATGGTGACACGCGCTTGATGGCCGGTTTCTACGGAGAATTTCCGCAGCCTGATTTTGAGGGCGGCCAGGGCGAAGGCGAAGCCGCACCCGAAGGTTTCGACATCGTCATCGGCGATCGCGTATGGTTCGATTCGAATGGCAATCACCTGCAAGATTCTGGTGAGCCGGGTGTGGCCAATGTGCCGGTGAGCCTGCTGGATATCAATTTCAATACGGTGCAAACGACTACAACTGATGCGTTAGGCAATTACTACTTTGGTCTCAACGGTGTCGCCGTCAACACCGAATTCCAGTTGCGTTTTGGCGCTCCGCCTTCCATCTCTGATTATTATTGGGTGAACAAAGATATGGGCGACGATGCCATCGATAGTGATGTCACTGCCCAGGGCCGCACCGATTTCTTCGACCCCACCGACGCGGGCTACACCCCGCTCAATCTCGATGCCGGCCTACGCCAGGCCTATCGCATCGAGGGCCTGCGCTCGGGCCGCGTGGCTTACCAGGATCTGCAAGTCAACTACTGCGGCTGCCTGGTCACCGCCGGCGCCGACCCGAGTGTGGCTCAACAGATCAATACCTGTGGCACGGCATTCGGTGAAGACCCGAATAATATCGGCGGCGCTGGGTTAGATGTAACTCGCTTGCAAGCGATTGCCTCTGACAACACGGAAGGCTCCTGCTCCGAACCCAATTTGAGCGGCAACTTATTCTGCAATACGTTGCCATCTGGCGAGGAATTTGGCGGCCAAGCCGGCCAGGAACTCTTTGTGGAATATAACGTCAACAACATCAGCCACTTCGAGTATGACGCCGCGCTGGATGCGTACAAGTGGGGCCTCATTGTTCCCGGGACGCAAGACTACGAAGTAATGACCGACCGGTTGACGGGCGAAACTCTGTCATTCGAGAATGTGGTTGTGCTGGTGGTGCCGCACAAAGCCCAGAACTCAGAGGTCACGATCATCAACCTGGAAATGACTTCGTCGAGGGGCAAGGCTTATCTATTCCGCAACGGTCAAATGTTCGAGCTGGAGTGGTCGACCCAATTCCCCGCTTACATCACGGACCGCGATCAGCCCATCCCCGTGCACTTCGAGCTCAATGGAGAACCGTTCCCGCTCGCTCCCGGGCAGACCTTCATCAATCTGGTCAACGTGACCGGCGGCGTGATGTCGATGATCAGTGATGGCATCTGGGGCGCTGACTTCGATGCCCCGGCTTATACGCCCTAAAGTTACCAATTGAGTATGCAAACGGGCTGCCGACTGGCAGCCCGTTTTATTTAATTTTGTTTGCCGTTATGACGCGTATCTTTTGATACAGTGGCACTGTCGCGGAAAGAGTGAGCGAAGAAACGATCAGCGCGGCGCGCAAGGAAACTAATCTGCCAATGCTGCCCAGTATTGGCCCGCCGCCCATCTCGCCCAGCGCGTCGATCTGCCCCGTCATCGAGAGTACGGTGGCGCGCACCTTCGAGTCGATCTGCTGATTGATCCAGGCATTAGTGAGCGGGAAAGTGACGGCGCGCAAACCGTCGAACACGATCATGGCCGCCACAGCCAAATAGAATTGTCCGGTCAAGCTAAAGAACAACATGGAAACCACCATGCCAGCATAAATGCGCTGCAGGGCGCGCGGCAAAGCCGGGCCATGCGCCGTGTCGACCCTGCGCTTGGCGATCTCGTTGGAAATGATGCCACTCAAAATGAAGGCTACATTGAGGATGCCGAACCATTCGATCGGTGTCAATGGCACGCCATTCAAACTGGGGAAGGTGAAATTTTGCAGCAGGTAAGGCTCGGCCAGCCGGTCCCAGGCTTCGCTGTATAAACCTACGAATAAACCGATCACGGCAAATGTGATCAGCATTGGGCGCGAGCGCGCCAAATTCAACCCGGACTTGAAAGTGGACACCATCGTCCGCCAGCCTTGGCGCTCTTCTTTGGGCACCGGTGTGAAGCCGTGTTCGCTCATGAAAAGCACCAGGAATAGAGCCAGCAGCACGAATAGGATGCCGCCGGCAAAATACGGCCACGAGAGCGATTGCACCGACAACCATACCGCCAGCGGGATCGCCAGCAGGCTCCCGAACAAACCGAGTTGGCCTGCACGCAGGAATACGTTGCCGACCTTCTCCAAACCGACCTCGTCTGTCACCCAGGCCGCGAAGGCTCCGCTGATGAAAGTCGTGCCCAAGCCCCACACGAACTGAGCCGCCAGCGCCACCGAGAACAGGGAGGTCAGCCCTTCCATGGCATGGCCGATCCCCACCAGGAAAATGCCTATGATGGTCGAGAGCCGCCGGCTGTATACGTCGGCAACGATGCCGGTCGGGATCTCGAATAAAAAGATGGTGACTTCAAGCATGGTGCCCAGCAAAACTAGTTGCAAGGCGTCGAGTCCCAGCACCTGCACGCGGTAGATGATGTGTGTGGTCGCCACCATTTTGTTGGCCGCGCCGAATACCAGCATGGCAAACAAGTAAACGAATGCCGCGTCAAGCTTCTTCAAGCGTCACCACTTTTCGATTTCACAAACCGGGGATAAAGGGCGGTTTAGCATCGACACAGCCGTAGGCAAGCTAGCGCATCGTTTATACTTTTTGCAGATGTATAAATTCCTTGCGCGCCTGAAGCCCTATCGGGTGGAAATTTTTCTCGGGCTGCTTGCGCTCCTGCCGCAACTCGTCATCAGTCTTAGCAATCCCAATACGATCCTGGACTGGTATAGCTCCGACGACGGTTTTTACTATTTCCAGGTCGCGCGCAATCTGGCGGCCGGCCATGGGTTTACTTTCGATGGCCTTAATCCTACCAACGGTTTCCATCCGCTCTGGTTGTTCCTCATTACCCCGCTGTTCTTCTTTGCGCAGGACTTGCTGTTGCCTTTGCGCCTGCTGGTCATTCTTTCCGCGCTGCTTAGCGCGGGCAGCGCCATCCTGCTCTATCGCATTCTGCGCCGCTACACCGCCGAAGGCGCGGCCGCGCTGGCCGGTTTGCTTTGGATTGTTGCGCCGCGCATCCACGACATCACCTTGCATGCCGGCGTCGAAGCCGGACTGAACGCGTTTTGCATTCTGCTCTTTTGGCATGCACTGGTTACATTTTCTCCATCCCGCGCCGAACGCCAAACCTTGCGCGATCTGGTCGCGCTGGGCTTGCTCGCCACTCTTGCCCTGCTCAGCCGTCTCGACAATGTTTTTCTCGTAACCTTCGGCGGCTTATGGTTGTGGCTGCGCTTGTGGCAGCCGCAGAAAACCGGGCGCAAAGCTAGAAATCCTTGGGCATGGCGCGTTTCGACAGGGCTGGCTTTCTTCGGCCCCATCGTCGTGATCATGCTTGTTTATCTGACTTGGAATCAACTTGCATTTGGAACCCTAATGCCAGTTAGCGGACAAGTAAAAAATTGGTGGGGCACGCTGCGCAATACGGTCTATGGTTTCCCCGTACGTCACTTGGCCGCTTTTTTGGGCCAGTTCGTCACCAACGATCCCGAACTCGGCCCCTGGTCTCTGCTCACCGCGCCGATCTACAGCATGGCTGAGAGCTTGCTGGTTCTGACAGGTCAAGTAATAGCTGAAGCCTCCAGACGGATTGGACTCCTCGTGCTGGGCGGCGTCTTTGCGGCGTCGCTGGCATTCTTTATTTGGAAACAACGTGAGTTTTTCAGCAAAGCAGTTCGTGGTCTAGGCTTGTTCCCGTTTTTCCTCGGTTGCTTCGCCCAGATCGTTTATTACAAAGCCAGTGGCTCGGTGGCACAGCAACCCTGGTATTGGGTTGCTGAGATGATATTGATTTTGTTTGTGCTTGGTTTGCCGCTGAATGCAATTTGGCTTTCGGTTGCACCGCAGATCAAAAAACGCAGTGCTCAACCTGGGGAGGCTTTCACCCTTATTGTGCTCGCCCTCTTATCGCTCAATTTCATCGCCTTCGTCGCCAGTGGCATCCGCGCCCCCGGCGATGGCAGCAACCATTTCTACTTGGATCGCGCTGCCTGGCTGCAGGAGCACACCGAAGAAGGCGCCCGCATCGCCATCACCGGCGCCGGCAACCTGGCTTACTTCATCCAAGACCGCACGATCATCAATATGGACGGACTGATGAACAGTTACGAATATTTCCTGGCGCTGAAGGCAGGGCAGGGCGCGCAGTTTTTAGCTAACCAAGGTGTGGATTATATTTTCGGCAATGAATACATTCTCACCGAGACCAATCCTTATGCCCCCATGTTAGCGGGTCACATGGAACCCTACGCGGTCTACACCTTTGCGGACCGCGAGTTGCCGCTGTGGCGTTTTATTCCCTAATTTTGTTTCAGCTCCGCTCGCACCACGATCCGCTGACTGTCAATTAGATAGGGGTAACAGCTGATCAATGTGAGCGTGGCATCCAGTGTCGGGTCCATCACTTGTACGTACGTAGGCGCCACGATCATTGTTTCCGTGACCACGTAAACGTAACTATTGGCCGCCGTGAAAACGGTCACCTCGTCGCCGGGTTCTAATTGATCCAAATAACGGAAAACTTCCCCATAAATATCATTGTGCCCGGTCAGCACCAGGTTGCTGTTCTCACCCGGGTCCGCGCTGCCGATGTGCTGGCCCACGCCGCGCTTCAATGCCTCCCAGCTGTCGCCCTGCACCACCGGCGCGTTCACCCCGATAGCCTCGATCTTAATGCCCAGCGCTTGCTCCGGCCCCGGCGTGGGGACCACGATAGCGGCTGTGTAAGCTTGCACCAGCGGCCGCAAATGCTCGGGGATCTCGGCTTCATTCGGCTGCGCCGCCTCGCCTGCGTTGGGCGGCGTGTGCCCGGATGGCAGCACCACCGCGCCGATCAGCGGCGTGGGGCTGGCTGTCCCCCCGCTAGCAAAGGCACCGGCCACTTCGTTGTTCAATTCGCCCAATAAGCTCAGGCCATTCACAAAAATAAATCCCAGCCCAAGCACGGCCAGGAATTCGATTGCTAGCAAGCCGCGGTCTGCCCAAGCGCGTAATTTTGCTGCTCGTGGAGATTCCAATTTCAAGTCGGGGTCGGCGTGCACGCGCAGCGCGCCCAGCGGCTCCGCCTGGCGCGATTCGGCCGGCTTGGCATTCACCGCCAACAGATCGCCGCCGCGCCGGAAGGCTGCCAAACGCCGCTGCCTATCGGTGCGGCGCTGCTCAAGCAGCAGGCGGCGCAGTTCGCTTTCGTCCAGATCGTACGATTTGCTTTTCTTCGCCATCGATTGAATTATAGCTTCGGCAACTACTTCCCCTTTTGTGCCGCGGTTGTCAGAATTACCTCTTCCAATTGTTTGGCCAGCGCGCCGCGCTCGAAATGTTTTTCTAAATAGGCGCGCCCAGCCAAGCCCATGCGCCGCGCCGCAGCCGGGTTGGCAGCTAGCTTGCGCACGGCTGCGACCAATGCCGCCGGGTCCCCCGGCGGCACGAACACACCCGCGCCGGCTTGCTCGACCACTTCACGGATCGGCCCGTCTATGGCCACCAGGACTGGCCGACCCGCAGCCAGGTAATCGAAGACCTTATTGGGATATACGGTTGCATAAAGTTTTAGCGGCTTGAGGATGGCGAGACACGCATCTGCGGCTGCCAATGCCTCTGCCATCTGTGCTTTGGGCAGCGGCGGCACGAATATCACATTATCTAGTTTCATTTGTGACGCTTCGTTTTGTAACGTTTGTTTGTCTTTGCCGTCTCCTAGCAAAACGACCGCGATCTTTTTATCCTCGCGCAATTGATCGGCTGCCTGCAGCACCACGCCCAGATCATTCGACAGCCCATGCGCGCCCGCGTAGAGCACGACGAATTTTTCTTGCAGCCTATGTTGTTTGCGGAACTGAGCGCCATCGCCAGCAGGGTCGAACATGCTGGCGTCGGCGCCGTTCGGCACGACCTCAATGTCGTGCCCGCCGCGCGCCTGCACATGCGCCCGGAAGCCGGGCGAATTCAGCATGATGCGATCCGCATGGCGATAGAGAAAGCGCTCCAGCCATTCGGAGGCGGCGATCAGCGGGCGGTTGCGCAGCACGCCCACCGCCACCGCGAAAGCCGGCCACAAGTCGCGCACTTCGAGCAGAAACGGCACGCGCTTGATGCGCGCTAGCGCCCAAGCGGTCACGGCTTGGAAGATGGGTGGCGAGGTGCCCCATACCAAGTCAACGTGTTTCACACCCAGGCCAATAAGAAAAGAACTCGCTGTAAAACTCAGAAAATTGATTAGCCGCATCAAAAAACTGCGGTGCAAGCCACCGACCGTCCCAGCCTTTAATACTCTCAAGTCTTCCCCTTGTGTACTTGTCTCCTTGTCTACCTGGTTTGCCCCCGTCAAGTAACTCACTCCGCTGGTGATCACCGTGACGCGGTGGCCGCGCTCGACCAAATAACGCGCAAATTCGAAATGGCGCGTGCCGCCCGCCTCGTCGAGCGAAACGAACGCCTGATGGATCAGCAGAATGTGCAGCTTCTTGTCGGCCATTTACTTAGGCAGCGTCCAGGTGCTGGTGATTGTGATCGGCAGCGGTCCATTGACATTCACGTTGAATGAAAGCGCCGGCAGCTTGACGCCATAAGTCGGCGAGCGCCCCCCCAAAAAATGGTCGGCGCAACCCAGGGCCATCCCCAAATACCCCGCGCGCCCCCGCAGAAAATAGGCTAAACAAATTTTCACAAA
>JBKJWG010000250.1:0-4924 GCA_046716985.1 Anaerolineales bacterium
CGGCGATGCGCCCAACCGGCTGCTATTGAATATTCAGACGGAGGAAGGCATCACACTCACGTTCGGCGCCAAGGAGCCGGGGCCCGAGAACCGCATCAAATCCGTGAAGATGGATTTTTCGTATGCCGAGGCTTTTGGGCGCGGCACGCCCGAGGCCTATGAGCGTCTGCTCATGGATTGCATCCATGGCGACGCGACACTGTTCACCCGCAGCGACGAGGTGCTGGCGGCTTGGGCGTTCATCGACGATATTCTCAAAGCCTGGGTCAAGCATCCGCGTATCAAGTTGCCGCAATACAAGCCCGGCACTTGGGGGCCAAAGGAAATCAAAGAGTTTGCCGAATTTCACGGCCATAATTGGCGCGAACTAGAAGAAGTTGAAGAGAAAGAAAAGGCAGAATAGAACCAAATACGACTCATGTGGTTTGTATGGTGGGCGTGGTTGATTTTTGGGACTTGGTAGGTGTGGTTGCTGTGGTAGGTTTGGTAGGTTCGGTGTTTTCCTCCCGAAATTTTTCAAGTCGCTCGCCAATTATTTTGTAGATGGATGACCGAGTGGATCTATCGAGTGGGGCAGCGATCGCATAATAGAAAATCCCACCCTGGCGAAAAAATTTCCCCACAAATCCCCTTTTAATTAATGCGTTCAAACGCTTCTGAGTGTTGCTGGGATCTGCAAGGAGGGTGCGACTGAGTTGAGCTAAAGAAGCTACCTTGGCATGGCGCAAGGCAGAAAGGGCTTCTTTTTGGCGGAAGGTGAGACCGGGAAGATCGCTTACCGAGAGGATTTGGCTAAGCGCCTGCTCGATGCCCCACAGAATTCCGTATTGCGCCTGATCAAGGGTTGATTTAAAGGCGGTGACAGGATCGCGGCCTTCTTTGATTGCTTTATGGATATCTGCGCAAAAGACTTGCCAGATCCCATCGAGATGAGAAAAGTGCGACGGATGTAGGCCTTGCAGTACAGCGTAAAGAACGTCTAAAGTAAGCATGATGTTCCCCCCAGGCGTGTATTAATACTACAGTTATTAAAGTTTTTTGATTTTTTGGGCTGCTTATCAAGGTATTGGACAAGGGTCGGGGTCAGAATGGAATTCGGCCGGGTTGTTTTAATGGGCAAAGTAAGTGGTCAGGTTCCAGGTGGATTTTGTAATTGGCATAAGGGTGGATTCCCATTCGCTTCGCTCAGGGCATGCTTCGCTGGCCTTTGTTCGGCGAAACTGAACAAAGAGCTCAGAATGACAGAAACAAAAGAGAGTCGCCGGGGGTCAGAAGAGAAGGAGGACCCTGCGCTGCGCTCAAGGAGTCACGGTGGGGGGATTGGCAGGGGAGTCGACGGTTGTCTGTGTGGCCATTGCTGTGGCAAAGGGATTCCTCGCTGCGCTCGGAATGACAGACTAATTTTATTCGGAGCCAGATCTCTCGCTGGGCTCAAGGAGTTACGGTAGTTAGAGATTTATTTTGAAAAATTAGCGAGTGAAGCTTGCGCGCAGATCGATCTGCGCCAAGACGTGACCTTCCATGGCGGCCAGCAACTCTTGCTTGCTGGCGCCGGGCTCCAAATCCAAAAATTCGTCTAGGGCATATAGACTAAAAACGTAGGTATGGGTGGTGCCCTCGGGCGGGCAGGGGCCGCCGTAATCCAGGCGACCCCTGCTGTTGGCGCCATGTAAACCGCCATCAGTCAGCTGGTCGCCGGGCGATACGTTCTCCGGCAGATTGCGCGCGTCAGCGGGAATGTTGTAAACGATCCAGTGCACCCAGCCCGGGCTAAAAGTCGGGTCATCGAAGATCAATGCGAAGGTCTGCGTTCCGGAAGGTGGGTCGCCCCAATTGAGTTCGGGTGATATGTCGCTACCGGTGCAGGCGAATTGCTTCGGAATTACGCCGCCGTTTTCAAACGCAGGGCTAGTCAATTCAAATGGGGCGGGGGGGTTCGAACCTGGCGGGGGCGGCGACGCAGTCGCCGTTGCGATGGCCGGGGCGGTCGGTAGCAGAGTGGGTTGCTGCGGGGCTGTACTGCAGCCGGCAGCCAAAACCAACGCCATCAGTGCGCATAGCCAGGTGCATTTGATCATCGGCTTAACTAGCAACGGGTAGTTTGTAATGGCAATTGGGGCAAACCTTTTCATCGTTTAGCATCACGAAGCCGCACTTCGGGCAGCCGATGGGCTGCACGTCGCCCAGCGGGGCGCCGCAGGCGACGCAGCGGCCTTCGCCAACTTTATTGGCGGTGCGGCAATACGAGCACACCATGCGCAGCAAGCGCTTGCCAAGCTGCTGGCTGGCGCCGCCATCCGCGGCGATACGGTCCAGCACTTTCCAGACTTGATCTTCCAGCGTCAGGTTCTCAATGTCGGCGGCGATGTCATCCAGGCGCCCCAGCAAGTTGAGCGGGTTGAGCCAGGCCAGCAGGGCGCTGGCGCCCAGGCTGCCGGCGACACTCAGCACGGATTGATCGCCCACCTGCGCCTCAAGGCGGCCATCGACCTGGCGCAGCGATACGCCGATATCGGTGCGGCCGCCCGAGCTGTGCCCGGCACGCGTGCCGATCTGCACGAAAGCTTGCTCGCCCTCCACAGAAGCCGAGCTGCTCAGCGCGCCGCGATTGAAGAAGCTGGCCAGGGTGGAAGCCACTTCTTCCAGTTTGAGATCGCCGTGATAGATCTTGCTTTTCATTGCCGATGTACCTGCTAGATTATAAATCTTTACGATTTAGGAAACCGATCACGCAACTTGATTCAAATCTCTTGTGGCAATGCAAAAGCTTACATTCGCGAGCGGCCTCAGCCACGGGGAAGTGAATCCTTCGATTTCCTTTGTACGAAAACCGTTCTTGTGAAGTTTCTTTTTGACCGCCAGGCGGGAACCGCCATCGTGCCACTCGATGATCAGGCTGCGTATGCGCTTGAGAATATGGTCCGGACAGGCTAGCAAGGCTTCGTATTCCGCCCCCTCGCAATCGATCTTCAAAAAAGCGCACGAACTGATGCGGTGTTTTTCAAACAGGTCTGACAGGCTCAGACAGGGAACAGGGAGGCCGTCACCGTTGGTTGAAAGCTTTGTGCTCATTGAGAGCCCAGGGTCTACGAACAGGTTGCGGGGTTCGCTATTGCCAGCAATTGCATATTTCAGCAGGGTCACCTGCTGCCCGATACCATTCAATTCGCAGTTTAGTTGAAATAGTCTTTGGTTGGCGTGAAAAGGTTCCACACTGATGATCTTGATGCCGGGAAAGCGGGTGGCCATATCTACGGTGAACGTGCCTATGTGAGCGCCGATGTCGATGACCGTATCTCCGGGAAATAATTCTGGCAGAAACGAGTCATATAGCTTGAGATAGAACTGCTCCCAAATAGCTACCCCGTCACCTGAATTTTTTCGGATCATGAAACGATGGCCAGAATTTATTTGGCGGATGGCGAGCTTATTGCCCGAGCGGTTAAACACCTTCCATGAGAAAAGGGAATGGGCGACGTCGTAGACGAGCCAGGGCTTAATTTTCATCGTTAGAAGCCGAATGCGGGTATTTCAAAACTCATGGTTTTAGGATAGTCCGACCCTATGATTACCCCGTCGACCAGATAATATTAACATAGTTGCTCAATTCGGGTTCGCGATTGAAAATTGGCCACATTAGGCAATGTACAGCGTGCCGCTGCCCTAATTGCAGTCATCTTCCCTTTTTCATCGCTTATTAATTTCTCACTGATTATAATCTTTGGGAATTAGATGACTCGTTTCGCATTGCGCGCTTTTCTTTCTTTCAGTCTGATGCTCTTGGGCATTGGACTCTTTTCAATTGGCCCGCTCACTACCTCCGCGTACGCTCAGCAGCCCACTGTTGCCATTGCAACGGTGACCGGCACACCGATCGGCCCTTACGTGGTGGTCGACACGAGCCAGGAACAGATTAACGTGCGCAGCGGCCCAGGCACCGAATATCCGTCTGTGGGTGTTTTGATCGGTGGCGAACAGGTGCCGGCCAAAGGGCGCTCGGCGGCAGGCTTGTGGATCCAAATTGTTTATCCCGGCGTCGAAGGCGGGCTGGCCTGGGTCTACGCGCCGCTGGTGACCGTGTTCGGCACCGCCGAACTGCCAATTGTGGCCCCGCCGCCCACGCCTACGCCGCGCGTCACGCCCACCATTGACCCGACCCTGGCGGCGCAATTCGTGCTCGAGATCCCCGCCACGCGCCTGCCGACCTACACGCCGCCGGAGCCATTGGAAATCCCGCAATTCGAGCAAGGCGGCACCGGCCGCGTAGGCGGCATCCCAGTGGGCATGCTCATCACTGCTGTCGGGTTGATGGGATTGTTCGGCGCGGTGGTTAGTTATTTGCGGGAAAGATAAGAAACGGGCCAATTGCAGAAAGAGGTATCTCCGAAGAGATCATTATAAGGATTCTTCGGCTCGCTGAGCTCGCCTCAGAATGACACAATTTGGGAATAAAAAAAGACTGGCAAACGCCAGTCTTTTTTATTGATTGTTTAATTCCTCAGCAATTGCAGGAGTCGCTGTGAGAGTGCTCCGGTGCGTCTTGGCCGTCGGTGCGGAAGGAATGCCCGCAGCCGCAAGCAGAAGTGGCATTCGGGTTGTCGATCTTGAAGCCGCTGGCCATCACATCGTTGACGTAAACGAAATTAGCGCCGCGCAGATAATTGATCGAAACTTCGTCGACCACCACGCGCACGCCGTGCTGCTCGAACTGCAGGTCGGTTTCGCGCGGGTTGCCTTCGAGAGCCATGCCGTATTGCTGGCCGCTGCAGCCGCCGCCGCTGACGAAGACACGCAAGGCGTGCCCTTCAACTTTGCGATCGCGCAGCAAACCGCGCACAGCTTCCGCTGCGGCGAGGGTAATGCTTAATTCGGGAGCCAGGATCTGCGGCTCTATTCTGGTTGTGGTTTCGACGAGTGCCATATC
>JBKJWG010000251.1:0-3148 GCA_046716985.1 Anaerolineales bacterium
GGCAATGACCTCGCGCAACACATCGCCCGCGCCCACCGATGGCAACTGATCCACATCGCCCACCAGCAGCAAATGCGTCCCAGGGCTGAGCGCTTTCAGCAGGGCGTGCGCCAATTGCAAATCTAGCATGGAAGCCTCGTCTACAACCAGTATGTCAACCTTGAGCGGATTGCTCTCGTTGTGCTTGCTGCCTTCTTGCGCGGTGAAGCCCAATAAGCGATGGATTGTGCTGGCTTGGCGGTCTGTGGCTTGCCCCAGCCGCTTGGCCGCCCGCCCAGTCGGTGAAACCAGGGCGTAGCGCTTTTTGCCGGTCTCCAGAGCGGCGATGAGCGCCTTCATGGTCGTGGTCTTGCCAGTGCCCGGCCCGCCGGTGACTACGCTGACCGGCGTGCGCACCGCCGCGGCAATCGCAGATTGCTGCGCAGCAGTCAGGTTCGGATCCAAAGCCAACAAGGTTAATCCTTGCTTTTCAAATGGCATGTCGGCAAAGCGGTCTTCTTTCGCGTCGGCCAATGAGCGCAGCAGTTTTGCAACGCCGGTTTCTGCTGTGTACAATTCGACGGGATAAACCGAATCTGCCTCGACGACGATCAGTTTCTGTTCCGCCAGGCGTTGGATAGCTTGCACTATTGGAGCTTCAGAAGCACCTAATAGCTCGGCCGCGCGTGTCAGCAACTCGCCGCGTGGCGCGTAGGTGTGGCCTTCGCCCACGAAATCTTCCAACGTATAGACCAGCCCAGCTTCGAGACGGGTAGGGTGATCTAAAGGCAAGCCTAGCGCCTGCGCAATGCGATCAGCAGTCTTGAAACCAACGCCATAGATATCGCGCGCTAGTTGATAGGGATCGCGCTGCACGACTTCAAGGGCGCGGGCGCCATATTGCTTGTGGATCTTAGTGGCCAGGTTGGTGCTTACGCCGTGGCCGTGCAGAAACAACATCACCGCGCGCACTTGCTTCTGTTCGTCCCAGGCGGCCAGGATCAGCTTGCTGCGTTTGGGGCCAATGTCGGCCACCTCGCGCAAGCGCTCAGGCTGCTTATCGAGCACCTCGATCGTCTCGGTGCCGAAGTGGTCGACGATACGTTCGGCGAAGGCCGGGCCTACCCCCTTTAGTAATCCAGAGCCCAGGTAACGGCGGATGCCATCCAGCGTCGCCGGCATGGCTTGCTCTAATTGCTCCACCTGGAATTGAACGCCGTGTTTAGGATGCTTGACCCATTCGCCGCGCAATTGTAAATATTGGCCAGTAACAACTTCCGGCAGGTTGCCGGTGGCGGTAACCAAGCCTTCTTTATCTTGCGAAAGGGCTTCTTCGTCCGGACGCATGCGCAAAACCGAATAACCGTTTTCCTGGTTGTAGTAGGTGATACGCACTACAGAGCCGTTAAGCAAATCTTGAGGCATGATGAGATTATAGTGTGGCGCATAGTTAAATAAAAACGCCCAGCTAACAGCTGGGCGTCGTATTTTTTACTGGGCTGACTATTGCGAGGGGATGGTCCACTCGGGACCGATAATGATTTCGACATCGATCTGCGAGGTGGGATCATAGCGGCTGAAAATGTGAGATGGAGAAATACCCATCAGCTCCACCAAATATTGCAGGGTGTAGGGGTTGCTTGTGTAATCGATGATGGTCGTGCCATTGACTACGTCGGAATTGCCGGTGCTGGCGACAGTGAAGCCCAGGCTTTCGAGGTAGGCGCGGGTGCTGTCTGCCAAGCCGGCCACGTCGGCGCCATTGTTGATCGATATTTTGGCGGCCTCCATCTGCATCAACTGGGCCGCTTCGGAATTCATGGCCACGGCGCTGCGCACAGAGCCGCTGTTGAAAATTTGGTCGCGCAGCACACGAATGTTTTCAGTGATCGGTTTGAGAATATCCAGGCCATCTGGAGATTGATCCAGGGTGACATAGTCGGGCGGCGCAATCACGGATCGGGTGATTTCGCTCACTTCCACATTGCGCAGCGTGAAGCCCAACTTGAAAATTTCGTCGATGGTCATGTTGGTGTTGACCCCTGTTGAAAGGTCCTGATAGATGCGGAAGCCATTCGTGATCAGGAGTGTAATCACTTCGTCGCGCATGAGCTGCTGTCGAACTGCCAGGATAACTTCTTGTTGTCGGCGGGCGCGATCAAAATCGCCATCGCCTTCGTGGCGGGCGCGCGCGTAAGCCAGGGCATAAGCCCCGTTCAATACCTGGCGGCCGTTTTCGATCAGGCGTGTACCCTCCTCACCGATCAGCTGCACGCGAATATTGCTGGGTACATCGATCTTTACGCCTCCGATCAGGTCGATGAAATGTTCAAAGGCATAAAAATCGATCTGGCCATAATAATTGATCGTGATGCCCAGGAATTGCTCGACGGTTTTGACCGCCAGACCCGCGCCGCCGCCCGGCAATTGGGCGCCTTCGCCCAATTGGTAAGCTGCGTTGATCTTGTTATGACCAAAACCCGGCACTTCGACCCATAGGTCACGGGGAATAGAGAGCATCCCGGCCGTTCCGCTGGCCGGGTCATAGGTGAATAGCATCATCGAATCGGTGCGCGGCGGCCCCTCGCCGCTTTGCCAGTCGCGCGCGTCCAGGCCCATAATTAGGATGTTGACCCGCGAGGTGCCGTCCCACTCTTCCAGCTGCGGACCCAATTGTTGGCCTGGGAGCGGGGCGACGGGGGCGCCGTTTTCATCCGTGCCTTGCAGCAAGGCAAGACCGGGTAAATTGAAAGAAGTTGTGCTCACTACGATCTGGCGCACGAAGCTAAAAGCCAATAACCCGCTAGCCGTCCCGGCGATCAGGAAAGACACTAACAGGATCTGCTGTAGGCGGCTTAGCGCCCCAAAACGAGCAGCCAGGCGCGCAAAAATGGACGGGTTTTTCAAGGGTGTTTGGTTCATAATCGGCGCAAGATTATAGCATCCGTGTTTTTCAATCGCATGAAAGCTCCCTTAGGGATGCAATATAGGTGCCAATTTCCGCAAGCAGCGACCTGTATAATCCGTCGCTAGGTGATCAACGCATGTCTTTAGGCGATAAATATCAACCACTGATCCAAAGCATCTATGCCTCTGGAGTGAACGCGGCCTTCGTGGTGACTGGCGCCGGTTCGCAAGCCATGCAATGGTTGCTCGGTGTGGCCGGCGC
>JBKJWG010000252.1:0-2704 GCA_046716985.1 Anaerolineales bacterium
GGCTAGATCTTCGAGCGCCTGGCTGCGCTCATCCACGTCGAGCGGCCCGAACAAGCTACGCTCCGCATGCCGCCGGCGCGCAGCGGGCAGGCGTGGATCGTCTTCTGAAGTAGTTTGATTGGGCGGCAGATCCATTTTAAAGTGACGAAGATGTGGCTCGCGGTTATTATACAGGAGTGAAAATTTATCATTTGAGTCTGGTGCTGCTGCTTGCCGCCTGCTCGTTGAGCGGAGCGCAACCCACCGCGACCATCATGCAAGTGGCGACCGCCAGCCCCAGCCCGGAACCGGCTGTGCTAATGTTGCTAGCTCCGCCTGAAAGCGACGCACAGCTAGCCGCGGCTGCTGCCGAAATTGCCACCACCTTTGCTTCAACTCATGATCTGCACTTTGAGCAGGTGAGCGCCTTAAACCCGAGTGAATTGCCGGGCAATCTGGCCATATTGGTTGTCCTGGCGCCAGACCCGGGCGCGGCCGAGTTGGCCTCCGCGGCCGCTAGCGCACGAGTGATCGCCGTTGGCTTCACGCCCACAGCCGAGGCAGCCAACTTGCAATCCTTGTTGGCCAACGCAACGGAGTCCGGCGCGGCTGCTTTTATTGCGGGCTACGTGGCCGAACTGACCGCGCCCGATTGGCGCGCGGGAATGCTGTATTCCCCCGCCAGCGCGGAGCTAGTGGATGATTTTGTAGCCGGCGGCGAATATTATTGCGGCAGCTGCGCGCCTGTGGCGCCGCCTTACAATGAATATCCGCAATTTGCACAAGCCACTGACGCCACCAACTGGCAGGCCGCGGCCGACCAGTTGGTGGCTCAATCCGTGAATGTCGTCTACCTCGCTTCCGAGCTGGAGAACAGCGGCGCGGCGCAATACCTGGCAAGCTTCAGCGTTCTGCTGATCGGCAGCGGGGTCCCTCCTGCCGACGCAGCAGCCACCTGGCTGGCCGGCGTAAGCGCCGACCCCGTGGCTGCCCTGCGCGAGCAGTTGCCGCTGGCATTGGCCGGCCAGCCGGTCACTCAATCTACTTCATTTGTCGTTTCAAATGCCAACGCGGCCTATTTGAGTACAGCGCGGTTAGCCGATATTCAAACAGTTATCAATGACCTGCTTTCGGGCTATATCGTCCTGCCCGGAGATGATTAGGCTAGTACTATTTTTTTATCGTTCCAGTTTTCCATTTCTTTACAGACAGGTGCGTTCGTGTTAGACTTTCGGCACCCTTAATGGGCGCATCCTAGCTTGTGTAGGAAGCGCCCGAATCCCTAACTTCCAGGAGGAAGAGAATAATGAATAAGAAATTGTTTTCACTGCTCAGTCTGCTGGTGGTGGCTTCACTGGCGTTGGCGGCTTGTGCACCAGCCGCTCCCGCGACCACCGCACCGAGTGAGCCCACAACAGCGGCTGAAGAGCCGACAGCAGAAGGACCGGTTGAGTGTGCCTACAAAATCGGGTTTGTAACCGACGTAGGTAAGCTGAGAGACCAGGGTTTCAACGAAGGAGCCTGGAACGGTGTAGAGGCTGCGGCTGCACAATTGGGACTGGCCGAAGAATGCTTTGGTTATATCGAGACAGCCGACAGCGCGGACTACCTTCCTAACATCGAGTCGTTCATCAACGAAGGCTACACCATCATCGTAACCTCAGGTTTCGCTATGGGGTCCACAACTCACCAGGCTGGCAAAGACTATCCGGATATTTTCTTCATCGGTACGGATCAAGGCCAGGTGGACGCGAACTTCGCTCCTGAGCCCCTCACCAACGTGACCGGCCTGATCTTCCATGAGGATGTCTCCGGCTTCCTGGCCGGTGCTCTGGCAGGATTGATGACCGAGACCAATAAGGTTGCGGGCGTTTATGGCTGTCCCTTCATCCCGCCCGTTGCGCGCTTTGAGGTCGGTTACCATAATGGCGCCACCTACGTCAACCCCGACGTAGAAGTGACGCATGTCTATCACCCCGGCTCCTTGGACGTGTGTTTCACGGACCCCGAGTTTGCGGCTGAGAGTGCTACTACCCTCATCGCCAACGGCGCCGACGTGATCTTCGGCGCGGGTGGTTTGACCGGCAACGGTGCGCTCATCGCGGCTTGTAACGCGGGAGTTAACGTCATCGGTGTGGATGTTGATCAGTTCTTTAGCTTGCCTGAGACTGCCGACTGCATCATGTCCAGTGCAACTAAAGACTTAACCAACAGTGTGACTCAGTTGATCATTTCTGCGACTGATGGGACGTTCCCCGGCGGAGATGTGTATGGACCGGCAGCCCTGGCTCCCTTCCACAATTTTGAGGATGTGATTCCTCAGGATGTGCAAGACCAACTGGCTGAGATTTCGGCCATGATCGCCAGCGGCGAAATCGATCCGTGCACTGCCTATACGGAACCCAACGGTGATCCTTCCAACCAGTCCACTTTCTGCTCGCCGGTTGTGCCATAAGGTTGACGTGCTAAGAGTTGTTTGGGAAAGATCTTAGTTTCTAACCCCAAGCAGGGAGAGCGGTTCAATCAAATGAGCCGCTCTCCCGTTATGTTCAGCAAAGCGTAAAGCAGCAACCCTTCTGAGATATGACTGCGGCAGAGCCTAAGACCACAGAGACTTCTAGAAGAGGAATCATTTTTGGCCAGCTTGCCATCCCTTTGCTGGCCATTTTTACTGCGCTGGTGATCTCCAGCCTGGCAATCGTTCTGGCGGGGGCTAGTCCCGTGA
>JBKJWG010000253.1:0-2725 GCA_046716985.1 Anaerolineales bacterium
TATTAGAGGACGATCCCCTCTCTGGAGTAGGCCGCTTTGACAAAGCTGGAAATCCAATTTACGGTCCAAACGATTATACAGAGGAGGCTATTGAAGGTATTGAGAAATACACGCTGCCGTTTTGGGAGGATAAGGCCAAGTTCTTAGCGAAGACGGTGTCACTAGTCATGGTCGCATTTTTTACAGAGAAGCGCCTTTTTGACATTGCCTTCGATTGTGCGGGGAGGAAACCAAAGTGGAAACCAGAGATGGGAAAAATTGAATCGTATTTATTGTTCTTGCGAGCAGAATGCAACATCAATTTTGAAGAACCTAAAGAGGCAAAGGTCCTTCGAAAAAAATCGATTGATATTAGAAACGGATTCGCCCACGGCGAGTGGGACAAAGTAAAAACTATGCTTGATGGGATCTATATACGGGACTCGTTTAAGGCTGTAAGCGATTTACTTAAGCAACTCCCAACATACAACCCTCCGGAAATCTAACTAACAAGCAAAAACCACCTTTGCAGGTGGTATTGAAATGGTGGGCGCGGAGGGACTCGAACCCACGACCTCACGGATGTGAACCGTGCGCTCTAACCAGCTGAGCTACGCGCCCGTGCGATAGTGCTTGTTGCAGCGATCGCTGGCGATTATAGCATTCGCCGCGCAGGGCGACAACGGTTTGTTATTTTCGCGAAACGAGAGCGATGATGTTGCCTTCGGGATCGGTGAGCCAGGCCGCTTTCGTTTCTCCGGTTTCTGCAATGCCCATCTCGTTAGTCTTGAAGTTGGGGAAATCGTAATGTTCGAATTTCACCCCCTTGGCCGTCAGGGCCTTGACCGTACCTTCGAGATCATCCAAATAAAAAGTGGCGGCGGTATGCTCAGCTTTGGTGCGAGCTCGTTGATAGATGAAGATCTGGCTGCCTTTGCCAGCCTCGAGCAATGCGCTGCCTTCTTCCGGGGACTCCCGTTTTTTCAGCCCCAATTGCTCGGTATAAAATTTAACCGCGCGGGCGAGGTCTTCAGCCGGCAGGGTGGCGGTGACGAACGAGTTTCCTAACATGGTAGCCTCCTTGAATAGGAAGCGACATCATAACACCGCCAACAAAAAAGCCCCGCCGATCGGCGGGGCTTTGAGGTTACTGGATCAAGAAATCCCAAGGATTGACCTTGCCATAGATGGCGCTGTTGAGTTCAAAATGCAAGTGCGGGCCGCTGGAATTGCCCGTAGAGCCAATGGCTGCGACAACTTCGCCCTGGGTCACGCTCTGGCCACAGCTTACATTCCACGTGCTCAAGTGGCCGTAAGCCGATTGCCAACCATTGCCATGGTCGATCACCAGCAGGTTGCCATAGCCGAAATTACTCCAGCCGGCATAGACGACCACGCCGCTATCGGTGGTGAAAACCGCGTTGCCTTCGGCGCCGGCGATGTCAATGCCGTTGTGCGTGGGCGGCGTGTAATCAAAGCCGGATAAGTATTTTGCTACGCTGGGCCAGATGAAGCTGCCGTTGCCCACCGCGCCGGCATAGATGGCGCCACACGATCCGGGTCCGTAATAGGCGGCCGTGGCCGGGTTATCGCGGGTGATGGGGGGCGGGCCCCAGTCGCGCAGTAGGCGGCTGCCGCCGGGAACAATTAATTGAGTGCCATCGGGAATGCCGGGATTTTCTAAGTTGGTCTCGTATGGGTCCAAGTGATTGCCTGGCCACTCGACAATGTTTGCAGCGGTGGTGACGGTGCTATAGCTGTAATTATCTGCAATAGCGGCGAGGCTTTCGCCCGTATGATACGTATGCAGTACTCCATCCACCGGCGGAATATTTATTTCCTGTCCCGGTTTGATCTCGTTGGGATTGTCTCCCAGGAGTTCGAAGTTGAACCAGAGAATGCTCTCAGGCTTCAGTCCATATTTATCGGCAATGGCGAAAAGGCTGTCGCCTTTTTGGACTGTGTATGTTTCTACGCCAACACGCGGGCGGCTCGGGATCACGGTGTCGAGCGAGGCTAGGCGCGAGACACCTTCCTCGAATTGCGACGCGGCACCAGAGAAGGATGGCATCAGGGCGCCGGCCTCGCCGCCGGTTACCGCTTCGATGGTGGGCATGGCCAAGGCCATGGCGGTGGCATGCAGTTCCGCTTGGCGGCCCGCTTGCATACTGGCCGCGAAGCTGCGCATGACGGTGACGATGAGCAAAGCCACGACCAACACGAGGGCGATGGTGCCATAGCGGCGCAGCGACGCGGGCAGGCGATTCAACAAGCCCGTAAGCCGCACAGAAATGTCGGTGTTGGAGATCTTGTTGGATTGTTTTTCGCTGGGGGGATCGGCTTGAGGCTTGCCTTTTTCGGGCATATTTACACCGGGCGGGATGGTATCACCTGGCGAAAGGCTTCGTCAAGCGAACGGCGATTAAGCATCAATTAAGGCTTACTGAGAATTAGCGAGCGAGTCGCGCACGCTTTGCACAGCTTGAGCCGGGGTGCTTTCCTGTTTAAGGACGGCGATCACAGCCGGGAAGAGGGCAGTACCCCATTGGTTCAATGTGGCTTCGTCCGGCAGGGCTACGGCGGTACTGAGGATCTGGCTGGCCAGCGCCTGGTCGGCGTCCGGGGCCCAAGCCGCCAGCGAACTGGCGCGGGCAGGCAGCAGGCCGGCCGCGGCGGTGTATTGCGCCATGAATTCGGGCGCAGTGAGGAATTGAGCCAGATCGGCGGCAAGAGCAGCTACCTGATC